>JAPSIJ010000289.1:0-1678 GCA_031178805.1 Cellulomonas sp.
CCGCAGGGCGCCGGCCGGTCGAGCCTGCTGCTCACGCTGGCCGGCCGGATGGTGCCGGACGCCGGGTCCGGGCTCACGGTGCTCGGCGAGCCGCTCCCCCGGCGGCGGTCCGCCGTGCAGCGCCGCGCCGCCGTCGCGGGGTTCGCCGGGATCGACGAGCTGGACGACTCCGTGACGGTCGGCGACGTCACGCGCGAGCGGCTCGCGTGGCTGTCCCCCTGGTACCGGCGGACCGGCCGGGTCGGCCAGGCGCGGTTCGCCGCGCTGGCGGCGCCGGTGTTCGGCGAGCGGCCGCTGCCCCGCGTCGGCACGGTGATCTGGGACCTCGACGAGGTGGACGTCCTGCTGCTGCGGGTCACCCTCGCCCTGGCGCAGCAGCCCGACCTGCTCGTGGTGGACGACCTGGACCAGGTGCACGACACCGCCCGCCGGCAGACCGTCTGGACCCGCCTGGAGGCCGTCGCCGCCCGCGGCACCACCGTCGTGGCGTCCGTGGCCTCCCTCGACGAGGTCGCGCGCACCCGCTGGTCCAGCCCGCCCGAGGTCGTGCACCTCGCCACCGGCCCGCACGCCGTCCCCGCCGCCTGACCCCTTCGCACCCCTGACCCGAGGCCCCTGATGCTCTCCTCCCTGTCCACCGGCACCGAGCTGCGCCGGTTCCGGCGCGGCCTGCTGCCGAAGCTCGCCGTCGTCGCGATGCTCGGCGTCCCCCTGCTCTACGGCGCCCTCTACCTGTGGGCGTACTGGGACCCGACCGGGAACCTCGACCGGCTGCCCGTCGCCCTGGTGAACGCCGACGAGGGCGCCACCCGCGACGACGAGCCGCTGCACGCGGGCGACGACGTCGTGGCCGAGCTGCTCGACTCGCACGCGCTCGACTGGCGGCAGGTGGACGCGGACACCGCCGCCGCGGGCGTCCGGGACGGCTCCTACTACTTCGCGGTGACCATCCCCGCCGACTTCTCCGCCGACATCGCGTCGGCCGGGGGCGACGACCCGACCTCGGCCGAGCTCGACGTCACCTACAACGACGCCAACTCCTACCTGGCCTCGACGCTCGGCCGCAGCGCGATAACGCAGATCCGCGCGGCGGTGTCCGAGACGATCGGCGAGCAGGCCGTGGACCAGGTGCTGGTGGGCCTCGGCTCGGCCCGCGACGGGTTCGCGCAGGCGTCCGACGGCGCCCTCACCCTGACCGCGGCCGGCGGCGACCTGTCGGCCGGCGCGCACCAGGTCGCCGACGGCGCCGGGACCGCCGCCGCCGGTGCGGCACGGCTGGCCTCCGGGTCCGCGGACCTCGCCTCGGGCGCCGGGCGGCTGGACTCCGGCGCCGCCACGCTCGCCGCCGGCGCGAGCACCCTGTCCACCGGCGCGGGGAGCGCCGCGGCCGGCGCGGCCGACCTCGCCTCGGGCGCGGACCGGCTCGCCGCGGGCGCCCGGGACGCCGCCAGCAGCACCGCGACCCTCGCGGCCGGCGCGGCCGAGGTCAGCGACGGCGTGGACCAGGTCGCCGCGACGCTGACGGCCGCCGGCGGGCTGCAGGAGGCCCTGCCCGAGCTCCGCGCCGGGCTGCAGCAGGCCGCGGACACCAGCACCGACCCCGCGACCGCCGCGGTGCTGCGGGCCGTGCTCGCGCGGCTCGACGACGCGGCCGCGGACCTGCCCGGCGCCGGCGCCG
>JAPSIJ010000289.1:1778-3845 GCA_031178805.1 Cellulomonas sp.
CCCAGGTCGCCGACGGCACCGACCAGCTCGGCGACGGCAGCCGGCAGCTCGCCGACTCCCTCGCCGACGGCGCCGCGCAGATCCCGGACGACGACGACGCGACCCGCACCCGGCGGGCCGACGCGCTCAGCAGCCCGGTGCGCGCGGACAGCACCGACCTCGCCGCGGCCGACGGGTACGGCGAGGGCTTCGCGCCGTTCTTCATCCCGCTCGCGCTGTTCGTCGGCGGCCTGATCACCTGGCTGCTGCTGCGGCCGCTGCCGCCGCGCGGCCTCGCCACCCCGGCCCGCGGCTGGCGGATCGCCCTGGCCGGCTACCTGCCCGCCCTGGTGATCGGCGTCGGCCAGGTGGTCGTGCTGCTCGCGGTGGTGCACTTCGGCCTGGGCATGGGCTGGTCCACCGGCCTCGGCACGGTCGCGTTCACCGTCCTCGTCGCCGCGGCGTTCCTCGCGGTGCAGCAGATGCTCACCGCGGTGCTCGGCCCGGCCGCGGGCAAGGTGGCGATCATCGCGCTGCTGATGCTGCAGCTGACCGCCGCCAGCGGCACCTACCCGGTGGAGACCACGCCCGCGTTCTTCCGGGCGCTGCACCCCGCCCTGCCGATGACCTACGCGATCACCGGCCTGCGCGAGCTCACCACCGGCGGCACCGACGCCCGGCTGTGGACGTCGGTCGGCGCGCTCGCGCTGTTCCTGGTCGGGTCCCTGGCGGTCACGTCGTGGCGCGCGGCCCGGCAGCGGACGTGGACGCTGTCGCGGCTCCACCCGGCCCTGTCGATCTGAGAGGCTGGGCCCCATGCCGACCGCACCCTCCGTCCCCGCCGTCGAGGACGCCGTACCGGGCACCGCACCCGCCACCGGACCGGGCACCGAGCCCGGCGGCGGCCGCCGGGACACCCGCCGGGCGATCATCGAAGCCACCGTCGCGCTGATCGCCGACCGCGGGTTCTCCGCCACCTCCGTGGACGACATCGCGGAGCGCGCCGGGGTCGCCAAGGGCAGCGTCTACTACAACTTCGGCTCCAAGGGCGCGCTGTTCGAAACCGTGCTCGACGAGGGCCAGCGCGCGCTGACCACCGCGCTGCGCGGCGCCGCCGAGGGCCGGACCGGCCGGGACGCCGTGGGCGCGCTCGTGCACGAGCTGCTCGCGCAGATCCAGGGCCACCCCGACTTCGCCAAGGTGCTCGTGGCCGAGGTGTTCCGCACCGGCCGCGACTGGCAGGACTCGATCCGCCAGGTGCGGGACGAGGCGTTCGCCGTGTTCGCCGAGGTCGTGGCCGCCTCCTGGCCGCAGCGCGACCCCTCGCTCACCGCGGCGGCGATGTTCGGCGCCACGCTGGTCGCCGGGCTGGAGTGGCTGGCGTTCCAGCCGGAGCGGCCCGTGGCCGACGTGCGGCGGGCCGTGCTCGCCACCGTGCTCGACCCCCTCTGACGCGGGCGTCGTCGTCGATCGGCCCCGGGACGCAGGACGGCCCCGCGAGCCGGGGCTCGCGGGGCCGTCCTGCGTGGTGCGTGGCTCAGTAGCGCGTGGCCTGCGTCGGCACGCCGCCGAGCAGCTCCATGACCTCGGACTCGAGGAACCGGCGGTGGCCGCCGAGGGTGCGGACCGCGGAGAGCTTGCCGGCCTGGGCCCAGCGGGTCACCGTCTTCGGGTCGACCCGGAACATGACCGCGACCTCACCCGGGGTGAGCAGCGAGGAGGTGGAGGCCTGCGTCGGGATCTGGGCCTCGAGGGGGAACGTCATGATGACTCCTAGTCGGTTCGGTAGCCCGGCTGACCGTGTAGGTCCCGTGGCTTTGCGTCCCCGCCTTGCAGCGGGTTTGCCGTTTGTCGCTCAACACCGAGAACTATACAGAAATCGGACAGATCGGCAAGTACCACCCGAGTTCGGACAGAACCGCAGGTCAGCGGTGTGCGCGCTCACATGCCGGACGGCCCTGCTCACGCCCCACCGCCGGAGGGGTCGAACCGGTACCCCATCCCGGGCTCCGTCAGCAGGAACCGGGGCGCCGCCGGGTCCGGCTCGAGCTTCTTGCGCAGCTGCGACAGGTACAGCCGCAGGTACCC
>JAPSIJ010000018.1 GCA_031178805.1 Cellulomonas sp.
CCGAGCTGCCAGCGCACGTCCAGCAGCCGGGGCGGGCGGGGCCCGTCGAGCGCGCGGGCGAGGTCGGCGGCGGTCACGGTGACGGGCATGCCGCCCACGCTACGACCCTGCCGGGGTCCCGGCGAGGTCCGCCCGCCCCGACGTGTCCGACGCCACGCGCGACCCCGGGAACCCCGCTCGCCACCTGGTCGTTCCCCTCCTGGTGCCCCGCCGACGGGCGTCCTCGGACGCCCCGCCTCCGCCGCACCAGCACCGTCGTGGCGCGCGTCGGGCCGGGGTGCAGCATGCTGGCGTCCTCGGAAGTCCCCGGCGAGCCCCGCTCGTCGCCGTCCGTCTTGGAGCCTGTGTGTCCGGAAACGCCACCACCCGGTTCGGGAACGTCTCGCTGCTGTCCGTCGCGAGCCGCCTCCCGAGCCGCATCACCACGTCCGCCGAGATCCAGGAGCGCCTGGGCTCGGCCCTGCGCCGGCTCCGGCTCCCCCGCACCGTCCTGCAGCGGGTCGCGGGCGTGGAGGAGCGCCGCAACTGGGGCCCCGGCGAGGACGCGGACAGCGCGACGGTGGCGGCCGGCGAGCAGGCGCTGCGCGAGGCGGGCGTCAACCCGGCCGACGTGGGCCTGCTGATCAACACCTCGGTGACCCGCAAGCACCTGGAGCCGTCCGTCGCGGTGAAGCTGCACCACGGCCTGGGGCTCGGCAGCGCGGCGGTGAACTTCGACGTGGCGAACGCCTGCCTGGGGTTCATCAACGGGATGAGCCTGGCCGCGGGGATGATCGAGTCCGGCCAGATCCGGTACGCCGTGGTGGTGAACGGCGAGGACGCCGACGACATCCAGCGCACGACGATCGACCGGCTGCTGCGGCCCGAGGTCGGCCGCGAGGACTTCATGGAGGAGTTCGCCACCCTGACGCTGGGCTCCGGCTCCGCGGCCGCGGTGCTGGGCCGCACGGACGAGAACCCGGGCGGCCACCGGCTGCTCGGCGGCGTCACCCGCGCGGCGACGCAGTTCCACGACCTGTGCGTCGGCTCGGCGGACGCGATGCTCACCGACGCCCGCGCGCTGCTCGAGGGCGGCCTGGACCTCGTGGTCGACGCCTGGCACGAGGCGGCCCCGGCGTGGAACTGGTCCGCCATGGACCGGTACATCACCCACCAGGTGTCCCGGGTGCACACCGACGCGATCGTCAAGGCCGTCGGCCTGGACCGCAAGCGCGTCCCCACCACGTTCCCGCACCTCGGCAACGTCGGGCCGGCCTCGGTGCCGATCACGCTGGTCGAGGAGCAGGACTCGCTGCGCACGGGCGACCGGGTGCTGCTGATGGGCGTCGGCTCCGGCATCAACACGGCGATGATGGAGCTGCAGTGGTGACCAGCCCCACCACCGCACCGCTCCGCCCCGCCACGCTCGCCCCCGCCGGTCTGCCCGGCCTCGACCCGCGGTTCAGCCACCGGCTCACCGTGCCCGGCGGCGACCAGTGGCACTACCTCGACACCGGCCCCGAGCTCGCCGCCCGCGGGCTGGAGCCCCGGGGCACCGTGCTCGCCGTGCACGGCAACCCCACGTGGTCCTACCTGTGGCGCGCCCTGCTCCCCGCCACCCTCGACGCCGCCGCCGCGGGCGGTCCCGTGTGGCGCGTGGTCGCCGTCGACCAGCTCGAGATGGGCCTGTCCGCCCGGACCGGCCGGCAGCGCACCCTCCCCGAGCGCGTGCGCGACCTCGACGTGTTCACCACGACCCTCGGCCTCACCGGGCCGGTCGTGGCGCTGGGGCACGACTGGGGCGGCGTGGTCGCCTCGGGCTGGGCCGTCGACCACCCGGAGCAGCTCGCCGGGCTCGCCCTGCTGAACACCGCGGTGGCGCACCCCGCCGACGAGCCGATCCCCGCGCCGCTGCGGGCCGCCACCGCCGGGCCCGTGCTCCGGCTGGCCACCAGCACCACCCGGGCGTTCCTGGAGACGACCCTCGCGCTCGCGCACCCGCCGCTGCCGCGCGCCGTCGCGGACGCCTACCGGACCCCGTACCGGCACGCCGACGAGCGGCAGGGCATCGAGGGCTTCGTCGCCGACATCCCCGCCGACCCCGCGCACACCAGCGCGCCGGAGCTGCACCGGATCGCCGCGGGCGTCGCCGCGCTGGACGTGCCGGCGCTGCTGCTGTGGGGCCCGCGCGACCCCGTGTTCCAGGACCGGTACCTCGACGACCTGCTGGACCGCCTCCCGCACGCGCGGGTGCACCGGTACGAGGGCGCCGGGCACCTGCTGGCCGAGGACGTCGACTGGCCGCCCGCGCTGCTGGCGTGGCTGACGGAGCAGGTGGGCACCGGTCCGGCGGGCGCCGCCGGAGCCGCGGACACCGCGGACGTCGCCGACGCACCGGCGCGCGCGCCGCTGTGGGCCGCGCTGGACGCCCGCGCCGACGACCCCGGCCCCGCCGTCCTCGACATGACCGCCGCCGACGGCCCCCGCACCGTGAGCTGGCGCCTGCTGGCCCGCCAGGTGCGGCGGATCGCCGCCGGCCTGCACGCGACCGGCGTGCGGCGCGGCGACCGCGTCTCGCTGCTCGTGCAGCCGGGCCCCACCCTCACGGCGCTCGTGTACGCGTGCCTGCGGATCGGCGCCGTCGTGGTGGTCGCCGACGCGGGCCTCGGGCCGCAGGGCCTCACCCGCGCCCAGCGCGGCGCGCAGCCCGACTGGGTGGTCGGGCAGACCAAGGGCCTGCTCGCCGCCCGCGCGCTCGGCTGGCCCGGCGTCCGCATCGCCGCCGACCCGCTGCACCCGGCCACCCGCCGGGCGCTCGGCGTCGCGCACACGCTGCTCGACGTCGCCGACGCCGGCCGCGACGAGGTGCTGCCGCCCGAGCCCGCGCCCGCCGACGAGGCCGCGATCCTGTTCACCTCCGGCTCCACCGGCCCGGCCAAGGGCGTCGTCTACACGCACGCCCAGCTGTCCGCGGTCCGCGACGTGCTGCGCGAGCACTTCGCCGTCGGCCCGGACACCGGGCTGGTCACCGGGTTCGCGCCGTTCGCGCTGCTCGGGCCCGCGCTGGGCACCCGGTCCGTCACGCCCGACATGGACATCTCCGCGCCGCGGACGCTGACCGCCCGCGCCGTGGCCGACGCCGTGCGCGCCTCCGAGGCCGCGATCGTGTTCCTGTCCCCCGCCGCGGTGCTGAACGTGGTGGCCACCGCCGACGCCCTCGACGACGCCGACCGCACCGCCCTGGGCGGGGTCCGGACGTTCCTGTCGACCGGTGCCCCGGTCAGCGAGGAGCTGCTGTCCTCCGCCGCCGCGGTGATGCCCGCCGCGGACGCGCACACCCCGTACGGCATGACCGAGTGCCTGCTGGTCACGGACATCACGCTGGACGGCATCCGGGACGCCGCCGCGGCCCCTGACGCCGGCGTGTGCGTCGGCCGGCCCGTCGGCGGCGGCGAGGTGCTGATCAGCGCGCTGGACGCCGACGGCGCCGCCACCGGTGCCCCCGGGACGGCGCCCGGCGTGCTCGGCGAGGTGCTCGTGCGCGCCCCGCACCTCAAGCAGCGCTACGACCGGCTGTGGCTCACCGACCGCGCCGCCGAGCGCGACACCCCGCCGGGGCGCTGGCACCGCACGGGCGACGTCGGCCACCTCGACGCCGACGGCCGGCTGTGGATCGAGGGCCGCCTCGCGCACGTCCTGACCACCCCTGACGGCCCGCTGGCGCCGGTCGGCCCCGAGCAGCACGTCGAGCGGGTGGCGGGGGTCCGCCGCGCCGCCGTCGTGGGGGTCGGCCCCGCGGGGGTGCAGCAGGCCGTCGCCGTCGTGGAGTCCCTCCCGGCCGCCCGCCGGCGCGGGCTCGCCCCGGACGCGCTCGCCGCCGAGGTCCGCGCGGCGTCGCCCGTCCCGCTCGCCGCGGTGCTCGTCGTCCCGGCGCTGCCGACCGACATCCGGCACAACTCCAAGATCGACCGCGCCCGGCTGTCGACCTGGGCGTCGCGGGTGCTGGCCGGCGGCCGGGTGGGCGCGCCGTGACGGTCCTGGTGACCGGCGCCTCCGGCCTGCTCGGCGGCGCCGTGGCGCGCGTCCTGGTCGAGCGCGGGGAGGACGTCCGCACGCTCCAGCGCCGCCCGTCCGGCGTGGCCGGCGCCCACGACGTGGCCGGCTCCGTGACCGACGCCGCGGCCGTCGCCCGGGCGGTCGAGGGCGTCGACGCCGTGGTGCACCTCGCCGCGCGGGTGTCGCTCGCCGGGCCGCGGGCCGAGTTCGACGCCGTGAACGTCGGCGGCACCACCACGCTGCTCGACGCCGCCGAGCGGGCCGGCGCCGGCCGGTTCGTCCAGGTGTCCTCGCCCTCCGTCGCGCACGGCGGCAGCTCGCTGGTCGGCGTGGGCGCCCAGCCCGCGGACCCCGCGCACGCCCGCGGCGACTACGCCCGCACGAAGGCCGCCGCCGAGCTGCTGGCCCTGGACCGGGACGGCGCGATGCACGTCGTCGCCGTCCGCCCGCACCTGGTGTGGGGGCCGGGCGACACCCAGCTCGTCGAGCGGGTGCTCGACCGCGCCGCCCGCGGCCGCCTCCCCCTGCTCGACCACGGCGCCGCGCTGATCGACACCACCTACGTCGACAACGCCGCCACCGGCATCGTCGCCGCGCTCGACCGCGCCCCCGCCGTGCACGGGCGGGCGTACGTGCTCACCAACGGCGAGCCGCGCACCGTCGCCGACCTGCTGGCCGGCATCTGCCGCGCCGGCGGTGTCCGGCCCCCCGCCTGGCGGGTCCCCGCGGCCCTCGCCCGCGCGGCGGGCGGCGCCGTCGAGGCCGCCTGGCGGCTGCGCCCCGGCACCGACGAGCCGCCGATGACCCGGTTCCTCGCCGAGCAGCTGTCCACCGCGCACTGGTTCGACCAGCGGGCCACCCGGGCGGACCTGCGGTGGACGCCGGCCGTGACGCTGGACGAGGGGTTCGCGCGGCTCGCGGCGCACTACCGGGAGCGCGGCGGGCGCTAGGCGGGTCACATCGTGACGGAGCCGTCCGCCCCGATCGGCCACTCCGGGTTGTGCGCGACCTCCCACACGTAGCCGTCCGGGTCGGCGAACGCCCCGGACGTCCCGCCCCACTCGGCCCGTGCCGCCGGGCGCAGCACCGACCCGCCGGCCGCTGCGGCCGCGGCGAGCACCGGCGCGACCTCCTCGGGGCTGCGCACGTTGTACGCGAGCTCGACACCGGGGGCGCCGTGCCCGCCCACCCCCGTCCAGAGCGCCAGCACGAGGCCGTTCGCCTGGAAGAAGGCGACCTGGTCGTCGGGCTGCCGGGGCGGCGGCCAGCCCATCGCCTCGTAGAAGGCGCGGGCGCGCGCCAGGTCCGCGACGCCGAGCGTCACGACGCTGATCCGGGGTTCCATGCGCCCTTCGTACCGCACCCGCACCCCGGCGCGGCAGGGCCCTCTCGACGGGAGAGGGCGATTTCAGCGCGACCGCGGGCCCGTCGGCAGGTCAGGATCGGCGGCATGACCCGCGAGAAGCTGTCCCCGCGCCTGATCAGCTGGGCGTCCGTCCTGGAGCCGAAGACCCGGGAGCAGGCCGTCCGCACCGCGCGCATGCCGTTCATCTACCCGCACCTGGCCCTGATGCCCGACGCCCACCTGGGCAAGGGCGCCACGGTGGGCTCGGTCATCCCGACGCTCGGCGCGATCATCCCCGCGGCCGTGGGCGTCGACATCGGCTGCGGCATGATCGCCGTGCGCACCCAGTGGCACGAGGACCAGCTGCGCGCCGCCGGGTCGCTGCGCGCGCTGCGCGAGTCGATCGAGGGCGCCGTGCCGGTCTCGGCCGGCGGGTACAACCGCCGGCTGACGGACACCGCCCGCGACCGGGTGGCGACGCTGGAGGCGAAGGCCGCGGCGGCCGGGTTCGACCCCGCGTCGTACGCCGGCAACTGGCGGCTGCAGCTCGGCTCCCTCGGGTCGGGCAACCACTTCATCGAGGTGAGCGTCGACGAGACGGGCGCGGTGTGGCTGTTCCTGCACTCCGGCAGCCGCGGGGTGGGCAACAAGATCGCCCAGCACCACATCGCCGTCGCGGCGGAGCTGTGCCGCCGGTGGTGGATCGAGCTGCCGGACCGGGACCTCGCCTACCTCGTGGAGGGCACCGACGAGTTCTGGGCCTACGTCCGCGAGCTGCGGTGGGCCCAGGACTTCGCCGCCGCCAACCGCGAGGAGATGATGGACCGGGTCGTCGCGGCCGTCGCCGATCACATGGGCGAGCCCGTGGACGAGACGGAGCGGGTGAACTGCCACCACAACTTCACCGAGCAGGAGCAGCACTTCGGCAAGTCCGTGTGGGTGTCCCGCAAGGGCGCCATCCGGGCGCGGGCCGGCGACGCGGGCCTGATCCCCGGCTCGATGGGCACGGCGTCCTACGTGGTGACCGGCAAGGGCGACGCGCTGTCGCTGGACTCCAGCCCGCACGGCGCCGGCCGGAACCACTCCCGGTCGGCGGCCCGGAAGCTGTTCACCCGCGAGCAGCTGCGGGAGGCGATGGCCGGCATCGAGTACCGGGACACCGACGCGTTCCTGGACGAGATCCCCGCGGCGTACAAGGACATCGACCAGGTGATGGCCGACGCGGCGGACCTGGTCGAGGTCCGGCACGTGCTGCACCAGGTGGTGAACGTGAAGGGCGACTGAGGACCGCCACGCACGCAGGGCCGGGGACCGTCCGGTCCCGGGCCCTGCGTACGCTCAGGCGAAGCGAATCTCCTCGACGAGCCGCTGCACGCCGGCGGCGCGCTCCGCCTCGGCGGACCGGCGGAGCACCGCGTCGGCCTCGCGCTGGTCGTGCTCCTCGCCGAGGTCGCGGTCGATGTCGCCGAGGAGCACGGCGAGCTCGTGCGCCAGCCCGTCACGGAGCTCGTGCAGGCTGGTGTTCCCGATCAGCAGCCGGCGATCGGAGACCCGGAGGGTCACGCGCGGGTAGCCGATCTCCGCGAGCCGGCGTGCGGCCGCGGGGCCGTGGATCGCCGCCTTCTCGGGTGCGCTGACCTGCCGGCTGAAGACGGCCGGCACCGTGTAGGTGGCGGGCGCCTCGTCGGTGCCGAGCATCGCGGGCAGGCCGCTGGTCAGGATCGAGGCCAGGCGCAGGGTCGAGGTACCGGCGTCCGCGGTGCCGCGGTCCTGGGCCGGGGCGCTCATCGCCGTGCTCCGGCCGCGTCGGCGCTCGCGTGTCGGCGCAGCTGGCCGATGCGCAGAGCGGCGGACGTGAGCACGACGACGCCGACTCCGACCCCGGCGATCAGGAGCGCCAGCGCCAGCGGCGCGGTGCCGCTCATGCCGAGGAAGCTGACCGCCACGGGCCCCGTGTTCTGCAGCATGAACACGACGAGCCCGATCAGCACGAGGACTCCCACGCAGACGCCGAGCCACGCGGCGCTGGTGCGGGTCCCGGAGCCGCGCCGTGGCACGCCGACGCGTGGCTCACGGGACCGCGGCAGAGCGGGCTCGCGGGTCCGGAGCGGGGAGGAGTGGGAAGCAGGCTGGACGGGCATGACGCCCTCCGATGCTGGATCCGGGTCGTCGCCTCGCTGAGAGGTCCTCGACACCGGGCTGGTCCCAGTCTACGCCCCCGCGGGGCCGCCCGACGGCCCTGAGGCGGTCAGCGTGCGGAGCGCAGCTCGGTCGCGAGCGGGCACTGGAACGGGTCGGCCGCGGCCAGCCCGACGCGGTTCAGGTGCCGCACGACGATCGCGTACGACTGCAGCAGCGTCGCCTCCGCGTAGGGGATGCCCCGCTCGGCGCAGAACGCGCGCACCGCGGGCTGCACCTTGCGCAGGTTCGGCCGCGGCATGCTCGGGAACAGGTGGTGCTCGACCTGGAAGTTCAACCCGCCCATGAACAGGTCGACCAGGCGTCCGCCGCTGACGTTGCGGCTCATCAGCACCTGGCGCTGCAGGAAGCCGATCTTGGCGTCGCGCGGCACGAGCGGCATGCCCTTGTGGTTGGGGGCGAACACCGCGCCCATGTAGAGCCCGAACAGCCCGAGCTGGACGCCGAGGAACGCCAGCGCCATGCCCCACGGCAGCACCCAGAACACCACCGCGAGGTAGCCGCCGAGGCGCAGGGTGACGAAGGCGATCTCGACGGGGCGGCGCTTGACCGGGCCGCGGCCGAAGATCGTCCGCACGCCCGACACGTGCAGGTTCAGTCCCTCGAGCAGCAGCAGGGGGAAGAACAGCCACCCCTGGCGCCGGGTGAACCAGCCCGTGAGTCCGGAGCCGCGCGACGCCGGGACGTCGTCGGGGTCGAACACCAGGGCACCGGTGCCGATGTCCGGGTCCGCCCCGATCTGGTTCGGCTTCGCGTGGTGCCGCGAGTGCTTGTGCTGCCACCAGCCGTAGCTCATGCCGGCGTACAGGTTGGCGATGACCAGGCTCGACCAGTCGTTCCACCGGCCCGACTCGAAGATCTGCCGGTGCGCCGCGTCGTGACCGAGGAACATCACCTGCCCGAGCAGCACCGCGAGGACGGCCGCGGTGACCAACTGCCACCACGAGGGGCCGACCAGCACGAAGGCGGTCAGGGTGCCGGCGAGCAGCGCCGTGAGCACCAGGAACCGGGTCCAGTAGTAGCCGTGGCGCCGGCGCATCAGGCCGGTCTCCTGCACGCGCCGGGTCAGCTCGGTGAAGTCGCTGACCTGGCGCTCGCGCGCGGAGCCGGCGGGTGCGGCGCCGCGCGCCTGCCCCGTCGCGCCCACGACGGTCGTCCCGGACGGGGACGCCAGGACGCCGCTTCGTCCGGCAGATGCCTCCGGCAGGTCCGTGGCGGGACGGCCGGGACGGGTGTTCGTCATATCTCATCGTCGCAGGCCGCGGCGCCGTGCGCACCCCCGACGACGACGAAGGCCCAGGATCGCGATGATCCTGGGCCTCCGGCCTGAGCCGCCTAAGGGAATCGAACCCTTGACCTTCTCATTACGAGTGAGACGCTCTGCCGACTGAGCTAAGGCGGCACGTCCGCGTTACCGGCGGACGGGCACGCACACTGTACCCGGCGCGGGCCGCGTCCTCCAAAGCGGGCGGCGGCGGGCCCGCGGGCCGCGCCGGCGCCGCCTCAGCAGCGGGTGCCCTCCTCGGGGACGGTGCCCTCCAGCAGGTACGCGTCCACGGCGTCGCCGATGCAGGAGTTCGAGCGGCCGTAGGCGGTGTGGCCCTCGCCCTCGTAGGTCAGCAGCGTGCCGGAGTCGAGGGTCTCGGCGAGGCTCTCGGCCCAGGCGTACGGCGTGGCCGGGTCGTTGGTGGTGCCGATCACGAGGATCGGGTCGGCGCCCGCGGCGGAGTAGTCGTCCAGCCCGCCGGCCTCCGGCACGGGCCAGTTCGCGCAGATGACGCCGCCGTAGCCGAAGTAGTACCCGACGGTGGGCGCGACCTGCTCGATGGCGGCCGCCTGCGCACGCATCTCCGCCACGTCGGTGGTGCCGCGGTCGTCGGCGCAGCCGATGGCCCAGAACGCCTGCGTGGAGTTGGTGGCGTAGGTGCCGTCGGGGTTGCGGTCGTAGTAGATGTCGGCGAGCTGCAGCAGGATCGAGCCGTCGCCGTCGAGGGCGGCGCCGAGGCCCTGCGTGAGCGCGCTCCAGGACTGCTCGTTGTAGAGCGGCAGGGCGATGCCGCTGAACGCGAGGGCCCCGGTGAGCGGGCGGTCGGAGCCGGTCGGCAGCGGGGAGCGCCGGGCCCGGTCCAGGACCGCCCGGACCTGCGCGAGGCCCTCGTCGACGGAACCGCTGAGCGGGCAGCCCGCGCCGGCCTGGCAGTCGGTCACGTAGGCGCGCAGCGCGGACTCGAAGCCGGCGGCCTGGCCCTCGGAGAGCGCCTGCGCGGACAGCGTGGGGTCGAGCGCGCCGTCGAGGACGAGCCGGCCGACGCGGTCCGGGAACAGGGCGGCGTAGGTGGCGCCGAGCTGGGTGCCGTAGGAGTAGCCGACGTAGCTGAGCGTGTCGTCGCCGAGGACCTCGCGGAGCACGTCCATGTCCTTCGCGGCGCTGACGGTGTCGACGTGCTCGAGCACCGGGCCGGTGTTCGCCAGGCAGGCGGCGCCGAGCTCGCCGTACGCGGCCTCGGCGGCGGCGATGCCGGCGTCGCTGGCGAAGTCGAAGTCCGTGGCCGTGATCCGGTCCATGGCGGGGCCGTCGACGCAGGTGACGGGCGTGGACGCGCCGACGCCGCGCGGGTCGAAGCCGATCAGGTCGTACCGCTCGACGACCTCGGCGCCGAAGGACGGCACGGCGATGGTCTCCAGCGCCTCGATGCCGGAGGACCCCGGACCGCCGGGGTTGATCAGCAGCGAGCCCAGCTTGTCGCCGGTGGCGGCGTGCCGGGCGACGGCGACCTCGATGGTGTCGCCGTCGGGCTCGTCGTAGTCCATCGGCACGACGAGCGTGGCGCACTCGAGGTCCCCGCAGGCCTGCCAGTCCAGCTCCTGGGCGTAGGCGCCCTCGAGGCCCTGGACGTCGGCGGCCGTGGGGCTCGGCTGCTCGGTGACCTCGACCTGCTGCCGGGGGCCGGTGCAGCCAGCGAGGACGACGGCGGCGGTGGCGAGCACGGCGGCGGCACGGGCGCGCAGGTGGCGCCGGGCGGGCCGCGCCCCGGGCTCGGATCGGTCCAGGGCTCGCGGATCGGGAGTCACCGGACAACGGTAACGGCCCGGGGTCAGGCCTGGGGTCGCAGCGCGATCAGCATGGCCTCGACGGCGAGCAGCGGCGCGACGTTGCCCTCCAGGCGGGTGCGGGCCTCCCCGACCGCGTCCATCCGGCGGACGGTCAGCTCCGGGGTGGTGGACGCGGCGACCGCCCGCGCGGCGTCCTCGTGCTCGGCGTTCACCAGGTGCACGTCCGCCCCGAGCTGCAGCACCAGCACGTCGCGGTAGAACGACAGCAGGTCGACCATCGCCCGGTCGAGCACGTCGCGCTGCGCGCGGGTCCCGCGGCGCTTCTGCTCCTCCTCGAGCTGGCGGACCTGCCCGCGCAGCGCGGGCGGGATCGTGGTCAGCCCGTCGGCGCCGAGCGCGTGCAGCAGGGCCTGCCGCTCGGCGGCGTCGCGCTCCTCGGTCGCGGCCCGGGCGTCGGCCTGCGCGGTCTCGACGAGCTCGGCGGCGGCCAGCACCGCGTCGCCGACGCCGCGGACGCGCGGGGCGATCCGCAGCACCGCGGCGCGCCGGGCCCGGGCCTCGGGGTCGCGCGCGAGCCGGCGGGCCACCCCGACGTGCGACTGCGCGGCCCGGGCGGCGACCAGCGCCACCTCCGGGTCGACCCCGTCCCGGCGGACCAGCAGCTCGGCGACGGCCTCGACCGGCGGCACGCGCAGCGCCACGGACCGGCTGCGGGAGCGCAGCGTCACCAGCACGTCCTGCGGGCTGGGGGCGCAGAGCAGCCACACGGTGCGCGGCGGCGGCTCCTCGATGGCCTTGAGCAGCACGTTGCCGGACGTCTCGTTCAGCCGGTCGGCGTCCTCCACGACGATGACGCGCCACCGCCCCTGGGAGGGCGCGCGCTGCGCGAGCTCGACCAGCGGGCGGACGGTGTCGGCGCGGATGACGACGCCCTCGGTGGCCACGAAGGTGACGTCGGGGTGCGTGCCGGCGAGCACGGTGGCGCAGCCGGGGCTGCGCGGGTCGCCGCTGGGGTCCTGCAGGGCCGCGGCGAACGCCCGCGCGGCGTTGGACCGGCCGGACCCGGGCGGGCCGGTGAGCAACCAGGCGTGGGTCATCCGCGACGGGTCGGCGGCGGCCTCGCGCAGCACCGCGACGGCCGGCTCCTGCCCGACGACGTCGTCCCAGACGGTGGCGGTCACGGCCGCACCCCCGGCGCGGCGGCGTCGAGGCCCAGCAGGTCCGCGACCCGCGTCCGCACGTCGGCGGCGATCTCGGCCACGGGGCGCGCGGCGTCCAGCACCAGCCACCGGCCGGGGTCGGCGGCCGCCCGGTCGAGGAACGCCGCGCGGGTGCGGCGGTGGAACTCCTCCCCCGCGCTCTCCAGCCGGTCGGGCCCGCCCTCGCGCGCCCGCATCCGCTCCAGGCCGGCGGCCGGGTCCAGGTCGAGCAGCACGGTCAGCGCCGGCAGCAGGCCGCCGGTCGCCCACAGCGACAGCCGCTCGACCTCGTCCGCCCCGAGGTCGCGGCCGCTGCCCTGGTAGGCCACGGACGAGTCGAGGTACCGGTCGGTGACGACCACGGAACCCGCCGCGAGCGCCGGCCGGACCAGGGACGCGACGTGGTGCGCGCGGTCGGCGGCGTACAGCAGCGCCTCGGTGCGGGGGTCCAGGTGGCCGCCGTGCAGGACCTCGCGGCGCAGCACCTGCCCGAGCTCGGTGCCGCCGGGCTCGCGGGTCAGCACCACGGTCCGGCCCTGCGCGGTCAGCCACTCGCCGAGCAGGCGGGACTGCGTGGACTTGCCGCTGCCGTCGCCGCCCTCGAAGGAGACGAACAGCCCGCCGGCGGGCGCGGGGACGGGGGCGGGCGGGAGGGTCACGGGCGCCAGGGTATCCACCCGCGCCGACAGCCCCCGCCCGCCCCGGCGTCACTCGCCGGGGTAGACCACCCCGACCTGGGCGCGGACCTCGTCCATCGTGCGGAGCACGGCGAGGGTGTCGGCCCACGGCATCCGGGGGCTCTCGGTGGCGCCCTCGGCCACGCGTCGGGCGACCTCGGCGGCCTCGTACTGCAGCCCGCGCTCGACGGGCTGGTCGAAGGTCCACGACCGCCCGTCGCGGCGCTGCACCCGGAACGAGGTGGGCGCGTAGAAGCTGCCGGCGACGGTGATGGTGCCCTCGGTGCCGCTGATCGCGGCGGTCGTGGGGGTCTTGGCCCACAGGGTCGTGCTGAGGACGGCCTGGGTCCGGTCCCCGTAGCTCAGCACGACCGCCAGCTGGCCGTCGACGCCGGTCTCGGTGAGCGACCCGACCGCGCTGACCCCGGTGGGCACGCCGAGCAGGTCCTGCGCGAACGCCACCGGGTACACCCCGAGGTCGAGCAGCGCGCCGCCCGCGAGCGCCGGGTCGTACAGCCGGTGCGCGGGGTCGAACGGGAAGTACTGGCCGTGGTCGGCGTGCACGGCGACCACCTCGCCGATCTCGCCGGACTCGATCACCTGGTGGATGGCGGCGACGTGCGGCAGGAACCGCGTCCACATCGCCTCCATCACGAACACCCCGGCGGCGCGGGCGGCGTCCAGGACCTCCTGCGCCTCGGCGGCGTTGCGGGTGAACGCCTTCTCGACCAGGACGTGCTTGCCGGCGGCGATCGCGAGCAGCGCGTGCTCGCGGTGCTCGGAGTGCGGGGTGGCGACGTAGACGACGTCCACCTGCGGGTCCTCGACGAGGTCCCGGTAGCCGACGTGGGTCGTGGGGATGCCGTGCGCGGTGGCGAACCGCTCGGCGCGGGTCCGGTCGCGGGAGCCCACCGCGACCAGCTGGGCGCGGGTGCTGGACCGGACGGCGTCGGCGAACGCGCCGGCGATGCCGCCCGCGCCCAGGATCCCCCAGCGGATCGGCGGCGCGGTGCGCGGGTCTTCGGTGAGTGCCATGCCTGGACAGTAGCGCCGGGCCCCCGGCCCGCGTGCCGTCCGGCGCGCAGCCGGGACCCTGGTCCCCCTGCGACGCCCGGGGCCGGTCCGTACGGTGGAGACGTCGGCGGTCGGCGAGGACCGTGGACGACGGCCCCGCCGCCGACGTGTCCACGAGGAGGAACCCGTGTCCGATGCCCTGGACCACCCCGTCCGCACCCTCATCAGCCCCGGCCGCTACGCCCAGGGGCGCGGCGCCATCGACCGCCTCGGCCCGCTGGTCGAGCCGATCGGCCGCACCCCCTGGTGGTCGCCGACGACACCGTCTGGTCCTTCGTCGGCGAGGCGGTGACCCGGTCGCTCGAGGCCGCGGGCCTGCCGGTGACCCGCGACGGCTTCGGTGTGTACGCGACCGCCGCCGCCGTGGACGGGATCGCGGCGCGCATCCGGGAGACGGGTGCCGACGTCGTCGTGGGCGTCGGCGGCGGCTCCGTGATCGACGCGGTGAAGGCGGCCGGCCACCTCGCCGGCATCCGGTGGGTGTCGGTGCCGACCGTCGCCTCGACCGACGCGCCGTGCTCCGCGCTGTCGGTGATCTACGACGACGAGGGCGGCTTCGAGGAGTACCGGTTCTTCCCGCACAACCCGGACCTCGTCCTGGTGGACACCCAGCTCGTGGCGAACGCGCCGGTGAAGTTCCTCGTGGCGGGGGTCGGCGACGCGCTGGCCACCTGGATCGAGGCCCGGGCCGTGGCCCGCGGCGACGGCACCACGATGGCCGGCGGCCTGCCGACCGCGACGGGCACCGCCCTCGCCCGGCTGTCCTGGGACCTCCTCTGGGAGCACGCGCTCCCGGCGGTGGCCGCGGTGCGCGAGCACGTGGTGACGCCCTCGGTGGAGAAGGTCGTCGAGGCGAACACGCTGCTGTCCGGGCTCGGGTTCGAGTCCGGCGGGCTCGCCGCCGCGCACGCGATCCACAACGGCCTGACCGCCGCCCCGCAGACGCACGGCCTGACCCACGGGCAGAAGGTCAACATCGGCTCGGTGACCCAGCTGGTGCTGGAGGGCGCCCCGACCCAGGAGATCCGCGACTTCGTGGCCTTCACCACCCGCGTCGGCCTGCCGAACACCCTGACCGAGATCGGGCTGTCGGTGGACGACGTGGACGACCTCACGCGGGTGGCCGAGCTTGCGACCGCGGAGGGCGAGACGATCCACGCGATGCCGTTCACCGTGCGCGTGCCCGACCTGGTGGACGCCCTGCGGTCGATCGAGGGGTTCTCCCGGCAGGTCCGCGCGGACGCCGGGCTGCCGGAGCCGGAGCCGCACCGGGCGCACTGACGTCTTGTCCGGGCGAAGCCGCCGCCGGGCCGCGACGACGTGCCGCCGGGCCGCTGACCTGGGAGGGTCGGAGGACCGACCGAAGGAGGACCGATGGCCCCGTCCTGGGTGGACCACGCGATCTGGTGGCACGTGTACCCCCTGGGGTTCACCGGCGCCGAGCCGACCGCGGACGACCGGACGCCGGTGACGCACCGGCTGGCGCACCTGGAGCGGTGGCTGGACTACGCCGTGGACCTCGGCCTGAACGGGCTCGCGCTGGGCCCGGTGTTCGCGTCGAGCACGCACGGCTACGACACGACCGACCACC
>JAPSIJ010000290.1 GCA_031178805.1 Cellulomonas sp.
GCCCGGCCTGCAGGCGGGCATCGAGTTCCGCGGCGGCTCGGAGTTCACGGTGTCCAACGCGGACACCACGAACCAGCAGCCGGCGATCGACGCGGTCGCCGAGGTCTCCGCCGACGAGGCGCCGCGCGTGACCACCGTCGGCTCGTCCTCGCTGCGGGTGCAGACGGCCGAGCTGACCAACGAGGAGGTCGACCAGGTCCGCACGGCGCTCGTCGAGGCCTACGGCGTGACCGAGGACGACGTCGCCAGCTCGTTCATCGGACCGACCTGGGGCAAGGACGTGACCGGCAAGGCCGTCACCAGCCTCGTCGTGTTCCTGGTGCTGGTCAGCGTCGTCATGACGCTGTACTTCCGGAACTGGCGGATGGCCGCGGCCGCGATCATCGCGCTGTTCCACGACATGATCGTCACCGCCGGCGTGTACGCGGCCGTCGGGTGGGAGGTCACGCCGGCGACGGTGATCGGCTTCCTGACGATCCTCGCGTACTCGATCTACGACACCGTCGTGGTGTTCGACAAGGTCCGCGAGAACACGGTCGCGATCACCGAGCAGACGAAGGCGACCTACGAGGAGCGGGCCAACCTCGCGGTCAACCAGACGCTGGTCCGGTCGATCAACACCTCCGTGGTGGCCCTGCTGCCGGTCGCCGCGATCCTGTTCATCGGGGCGTTCGTGCTCGGCGCGGGCACGCTGCGGGACATCGCGCTCGCGCTGTTCGTCGGCATGATCGTCGGCGCGTTCTCGTCGGTCTTCCTGGCCACCCCGCTGGAGGTCGTGCTGCGGAACCGGGAGAAGCCGATCCAGGAGCACACCGCGCGGGTCCGGGCGGCGCGCACGGAGCTCGCGCTCGCCGGCGTCCCCGCGGGTGCGGGCGACGAGCAGGTCGCGGTCGCGCGGTTCACCGGTCAGGTCCGCCCCGGCGGGCACCAGGGCGTCGCGGCGCAGCCGCGCAGGAAGAAGGGCCGGCGATGAGCGGCGTGCGCGAGGACGGGGCCCTGACGGGCCCGGCGCTGGTGGAGCGGATCGAGGAGCTGGTCCGGGACGTCCCGGACTACCCGACGGCCGGCGTGGTGTTCAAGGACATCACCCCGCTGCTGGCCGACGGCCCGGCGTTCGCGGCCGTCGTGCAGGAGATGGCCGCGCGCGTGCCCGGCCCGGTGGACCTGGTCGCCGGCATGGAGGCGCGCGGGTTCATCCTCGCGGCGCCGGTCGCGCTCGCGCTGGGCGCCGGGTTCCTGCCGGTGCGCAAGGCCGGCAAGCTGCCCGGGCCGACCGCCCGCCGGGACTACCAGCTGGAGTACGGCGCGGCGTCCGTCGAGCTGCACCCGTTCACAGTGCCCGCCGGCTCGCGCGTGCTCGTGGTCGACGACGTGCTCGCCACCGGCGGCACCGCGGCGGCCACGATCGAGCTCCTGGAGGAGTGCGGCGCCGAGGTCGTGGGCCTGTCGTTCCTGATGGACCTGACGTTCCTGCCCGGCCGGTCGCGGCTGGCGGGGCAGCACGTCGACGCCCTGCTCGAGGTCGGCTGAGCCTCCCGTCCGGCGGTACGGCGGCGACGCCGTAGAATCGGGCGGATCACGGAGCACGGGGAGGCGCGGATGGCGGACCAGGTCAGGACGTCGGTCCCCGAGCCGCGCCCGGAGGTGCCGGCCACCACGGGCGGGACCAGCCGCGTGCGCTCGCGCCTGGCGCGGTTCGGCCAGGGCCGCGGGCCCGGCCAGTCCCCGGTCATCGAGCCGCTGCTCCAGGCCGTCCGGACGAACCACCCCAAGGCCGACCTGACCCTGATCGAGCGCGCCTACGTCACCGCCGAGCGCGCGCACCGCGGCCAGCTCCGCAAGAGCGGCGACCCGTACATCACCCACCCGGTGGCCGTGGCGACCATCCTGGCCGAGATGGGCATGACGCCGCCCACGCTGGCCGCGGCGCTGCTGCACGACACCGTCGAGGACACCTCGTACTCGCTGGACCAGCTGCGCACCGAGTACGGGCCCGAGATCGCGATGCTGGTCGACGGCGTCACCAAGCTGGACAAGGTGACGTACGGCGACGCCGCGCAGGCCGAGACCGTCCGCAAGATGGTCGTCGCGATGTCGCGCGACATCCGGGTGCTGGTCATCAAGCTCGCCGACCGGCTGCACAACGCCCGCACCTGGAAGTTCGTCCCGGCCGCCTCCGCCGAGAAGAAGGCCCGCGAGACGCTGGAGATCTACGCCCCGCTCGCGCACCGCCTCGGCATGAACACCATCAAGTGGGAGCTCGAGGACCTGTCGTTCTCGACGCTGTACCCCAAGGTGTACGACGAGATCGTGCACCTGGTGGCCGAGCGCGCCCCGGCCCGCGAGGAGTACCTGGCGGTCGTGCGCGAGCAGGTCGGCAGCGACCTGCGCACGGCGAAGATCAAGGCGACGGTCACCGGCCGGCCGAAGCACTACTACTCGATCTACCAGAAGATGATCGTGCGGGGCCGCGACTTCGCCGACATCTACGACCTGGTCGGCGTGCGGGTGCTGGTCGACACGGTCCGCGACTGCTACGCGGCGCTCGGTGCGCTGCACGCGCGGTGGAACCCGGTCCCGGGCCGGTTCAAGGACTACATCGCGATGCCCAAGTTCAACCTCTACCAGTCGCTGCACACGACGGTGATCGGCCCCGGCGGCAAGCCGGTGGAGATCCAGATCCGCACCCACGACATGCACCGCCGGGCGGAGTACGGCGTCGCCGCGCACTGGAAGTATAAGGAGAACGCCAAGGGCGCGGGGACCGACACCGACGGCAACGACATGGCGTGGCTGCGCCAGCTCGTCGACTGGCAGAAGGAGACCGCCGACCCCTCGGAGTTCCTCGACTCCCTGCGGTTCGAGATCGCCGACGGCGAGGTCTACGTCTTCACGCCCAAGGGCGACGTGATGGCGCTGCCCGCCGGCGCCACGCCGGTCGACTTCGCCTACGCCGTGCACACCGAGGTCGGGCACCGGACGATGGGCGCCCGCGTGAACGGCCGGCTCGTCCCGCTGGACTCCACGCTGGAGAACGGCGACGTCGTCGAGGTGTTCACCTCCAAGTCCGAGACCGCGGGCCCGTCCCGCGACTGGCTCGGCTTCGTCACCAGCCCCCGCGCGCGCAACAAGATCCGCCAGTGGTTCACCAAGGAGCGGCGCGAGGAGGCGATCGAGCACGGCAAGGACGCCATCGCCAAGGCGATGCGCAAGCAGAACCTGCCGATCCAGCGCCTGCTGTCCCACGAGTCGCTCGTCGCGCTGGCGAACGAGATGCGGTACGCGGACGTCTCCGCCCTGTACGCCGCGATCGGCGAGGGCCAGGTGTCCGCCGCCACGGTCGTGCAGCGCCTCGTGCACGCCATGGGCGGCGAGCCCGGCGCCGAGGAGGACATCGCCGAGGTCGCCCGGCCCGGGCAGACCGCGCGCCGCGTGCGCACCGGCGACCCCGGCGTCGTGGTCAAGGGCGTGGACGACATCTGGGTCAAGCTCGCCAAGTGCTGCACCCCGGTGCCCGGCGACGACATCGTCGGCTTCGTCACCCGCGGCCAGGGCGTCAGCGTGCACCGGTCGGACTGCATCAACGTCGGCTCGCTGCGGACGCAGCCCGAGCGGATGGTCGACGTCGAGTGGAGCCAGGGCGGCACCGCGCTGTTCCTGGTGCAGATCCAGGTCGAGGCGCTCGACCGCAGCCGCCTGCTGTCCGACATCACCCGGGTGCTGTCCGACCACCACGTGAACATCCTGTCGGCGTCGGTCTCGACCTCCCGCGACCGGGTCGCGATGTCGCGGTTCGTGTTCGAGATGGCCGAGCCGTCGCACCTGACGTCCGT
>JAPSIJ010000291.1 GCA_031178805.1 Cellulomonas sp.
GGCGTGGCACCGCCGCGGGTCGCGGGGACGGCACCGCCGCGGGTGGCGGGGGTGGCCGCGGTCCGGGGGGCGGGCGACCGCGGCACGCCGGCCGTGCGGGGCGCGCCGCGCCGGGCGGGCACCGGGCGCCCGGCCCGGTCGTCCTCGCCGCGGGCGCCGTCGTCGGCGGCGCCGGGTCGGGGCGCGGCGGGACGACGGGGGGCGGGCATGGCTCCGATTGTGCCCCGCCCGGGACGCCCCGGGCCGCAGGAGGCCCGGCCGTGTCCGCTCGTGCACACGAACTGCACACGCCCCCGGCCCGGGCCCGGACGCGCCGGAGGCCGGCGACCCGTGCGGGTCACCGGCCTCCGGGGAGAGCCTGGGGGCTCAGGCCTTCCAGCGCGGGAAGGCCGACGCGCCGGCGTAGCGGCCGGCGTCGTCCAGCTCCTCCTCGATGCGGAGCAGCTGGTTGTACTTGTTGATGCGCTCGCCACGGGCCGGCGCACCGGTCTTGATCTGGCCGGCGTTGGTCGCGACGGACAGGTCGGCGATGGTGACGTCCTCGGTCTCGCCGGAGCGGTGCGAGGTCATCGTGGTGAAGCCGTTGCGCTGGGCCAGGGTGACGGCGTCCAGCGTCTCGGTGAGGGTGCCGATCTGGTTGAGCTTGACCAGCAGGGAGTTCGCGGCCTTGAGCTCGATGCCCTTGGCCAGGCGCTCCGGGTTGGTGACGAACAGGTCGTCGCCGACGATCTGCACCTTGTCGCCCACGCGGGTGACGAGCTCGGACCAGGTGCCCCACTCGTCCTCGGACAGCGGGTCCTCGATGGAGACCAGCGGGTAGTCCGTCACGAGCTGCTCGTAGAACGCGATCATCTCGGCCGGCGCGAGGGACTTGCCCTCCCACTGGTACGCGCCGTCCTTGAAGAACTCGGTCGCGGCGACGTCGAGCGCGAGCGCGACGTCCTTGCCCGGGACGAAGCCGGCCTTCTCGATGGCGACGAGGATCAGGTCGAGCGCGGCGCGGTTCGACTCGAGGTTCGGCGCGAAGCCGCCCTCGTCGCCGAGACCGGTCGACAGGCCCTTGCTCTTCAGCACGGACTTCAGGGAGTGGTAGACCTCGGCGCCGGTGCGCAGGGCCTCGCGGAAGGTCGGGGCGCCGATGGGGGCGACCATGAACTCCTGGATGTCCACGTTGGAGTCGGCGTGCGAGCCGCCGTTGAGGATGTTCATCATCGGGACCGGCAGCACGTGGGCGTTCGGGCCGCCGACGTAGCGGAACAGCGGCAGGTCGGCCGAGTCGGCCGCGGCCTTCGCCACGGCGAGCGAGACGCCGAGGATGGCGTTGGCGCCGAGCTTGCCCTTGTTCGGGGTGCCGTCGAGCTCGATGAGGGCCTGGTCCACCAGGCGCTGCTCGGTGGCCTCGAAGCCGATGAGCTCGGGCGCGATCTCGTCGATCACGGCGTTGACGGCGTCCTCGACGCCCTTGCCCAGGTAGCGGCCCTTGTCGCCGTCACGGCGCTCGACGGCCTCGAAGGCACCGGTCGAGGCACCCGAGGGCACGCCCGCGCGGGCGATCGTGCCGTCGTCGAGGGCGACCTCGACCTCGACAGTGGGGTTGCCGCGCGAGTCAAGGATCTCGCGGGCGCCGACGGCCTCGATGCTGGCCATGCGTGCTCCTTCGACGAATACGGGTGGGTATGCGACCTCAGCCTAGTGCCGACGCGCGGGTGCGGCGGTGGGACCTTCGGGACGCCCGCGTGAACGGCGGGCGACCACCGGGGTCACAGCGCCCGGACGATCCGCTCGACCTGCTCCTTGGCGTCGCCGAACAGCATCGCGGTGTTCTCCCGGAAGAACAGCGGGTTCTGCACGCCGGCGTACCCGGTGGCCATGGACCGCTTGAACACCACGACCTGCTTCGCCCTCCACACCTGCAGCACGGGCATCCCGGCGATCGGCGAGGCCGGGTCGTCGAGCGCGGCGGGGTTGACGGTGTCGTTCGCGCCGATCACCAGCACGACGTCGGTGTCCGCGAGGTCGTCGTTGATCTCGTCCATCTCCAGGACGATGTCGTACGGCACCCGCGCCTCGGCCAGCAGCACGTTCATGTGGCCGGGGAGCCGCCCGGCGACGGGGTGCACGCCGAACCGGACGTCGACGCCGGCGGCGCGCAGCCGCTGCACCAGGTCCGCGACGGGGTACTGCGCCTTGGCGACGGCCATCCCGTAGCCCGGGGTGATGACGACGCTGCGGGCGCCGGTGAGCATCGCCGCCACGTCGGCCGCCTGCACCTCGGTGTGCGTGCCCTGCTCGCCGGGCGCGGCGGCCGCGACCGTGCCGCCCCCGGTGCCGAAGCCGCCGAGGATGACGCTGACGAACGAGCGGTTCATCGCCCGGCACATCAGGTAGGACAGGATCGCGCCGGACGCGCCGACGAGGGCGCCGGTCACGATCAGCAGGTCGTTGCTGAGCATGAAGCCGGCGGCGGCCGCGGCCCAGCCGGAGTAGGAGTTGAGCATCGAGACGACGACGGGCATGTCGCCGCCGCCGATCGCCGCCACCAGGTGCCAGCCGAGCGCCAGCGCGATCACGGTCATCAGCAGCAGCGGCGGCAGCGACGGGCTCGCGAGGAACCAGGCCATCAGGCCGCCGGACGCCACCAGCGCGCCGAGGTTGAGCAGGTTGCGCCCGGGCAGGGTCAGCGGGGCGGACGGCATCCGCGCGGACAGCTTGAGGTAGGCGACCACGGACCCGGTGAACGTCACGGCGCCGATCAGCACGCCGAGGAAGACCTCCACCTGGTGCACCGCGTCGGCGCGCGGCTCCGTGAGGTACGAGTTGAACCCGACCAGCACCGCGGCGACGCCGACGAAGCTGTGCAGGATGGCGATCATCTCGGGCATCTGGGTCATCTCGACCCGCCGGGCCCGCCAGGTGCCGACCGTCGCGCCGACCAGCAGCACGGCGGCGATCAGCACGAGGGTGACCGTGGCGGACCGCTCGCTGCGGTCGACGGCCAGCACGACGGTGGCACCCAGCGCGAGCACCATGCCCGCCATGCCGAGGGCGTTGCCGCGGCGGGCGGACTCCTGCCGGGACAGCCCGGCGAGGCTGAGGACGAACAGCACGGCGGCGACGAGGTAGACGCCCTGCACGGCGGAGGTGAGCATCACGCCGCCTCCTTCCGGAACATGCCGATCATCCGGAACGCGACGAGGAACCCGCCGAAGATGTTGATCGACGCGACCGCGGCCGCGACGACGGCGAGCGTGGTGACGACCCAGCTGTCGCTGCCGATCTGCAGCAGCGCGCCGACCAGGATGATCCCGGAGACGGCGTTGGTCTGGGCCATCAGCGGGGTGTGCAGCGAGTGGCTGACGTTCGAGATGACGTAGTAGCCGACGAACACCGCGAGCACGAAGACCGTCAGGTGGCTGACGAACGCCGGCGGGGAGAACGTCGTGGCGAGCGCGAGCAGCACGGCGCCGAGCGCGAGCCCGACCAGCTGCCGGCGCGCCCGCAGCCGGGCGGTCCGCCGGGCGGCCTCGGCCTGCGTGGCCGGGTCGGCCGGCACCGCCGCCGGGGCGGGCGCGGCGAGCGCCGGGGCCGCGGCGGACACCTGCACGGGCGGCGGCGGCCACAGCACCTCGCCCGCGCGGGTCACGGTCATGCCGCGCTGCACGGGGTCGTCCAGGTCGAGCACCAGGACGCCGTCCTTCGCGGGCGTCAGCAGCCGGAGCAGGTTCACCACGTTGGTGCCGAACAGCTGGGAGGTGTGCCGCGCCATCCGGCCGGCCAGGTCGGTGTACCCCAGGACCGTCACGCCGTTCGCGGTGACCACCTTCT
>JAPSIJ010000292.1 GCA_031178805.1 Cellulomonas sp.
CCGGCGTGAACGTGCCGTCCAGGTCCGTGGCGCCGAGGTCGGACAGGTCCGTGAGCGCCTCGCCGATCGCGAACTGCGGCACGGCGTAGTACTCGATCTGCGCGACGTCCGGGACGCCCGAGCCGGCGGCGATGGCGTTCTGCAGCGCGGTGTACTGGTCGTTGCCGGTGCCCGCGTTCACCAGGTCCACGGTGACGTCCGGGTGGTCGGCCTCGAAGTCCGCGACCACGTCGGTCAGCGTCGGCTCCCACGCCCAGACGGTGAGCGTGCCGCCGCCGCCGCCCGAGCCGGCGGAGTCGTCGGAGCCGGAGCCGCCGGAGCCGCAGGCGGTGAGGGCGAGGGTCGCCGCGCCGGCGACGGCGACGCCGCGCCAGATCGAGCGGCGGAGGTGGGTGGTCATGAGGGGTCCTCTCACTTCGTCGTCAGGAACACGTGGTGGTACGGGGTACGAGGGAGGCGTGCCGCGGGGTGGGACGCCGTGCGCGTCACTCCTTGACCGAGCCGGCGGCCAGCCCGGACTGCCAGAACCGCTGCAGCAGCAGGAACGCGGCGATCAGCGGGAGGATCGTCAGCACGGCACCGGTGATCACGAGGTTGAAGATCGCCTCGCCGCCCGCGGTGGCGGCCTGCGCGTTCCAGGCGTTCAGGCCGAGCGTCAGGGGGTACCAGGCCGGGTCCTTCAGCATGATCAGCGGCAGGAAGTAGTTGTTCCAGGTGGCGACCATCGTGAACAGCAGGACGGTGACGATCCCGGGGCCGAGCAGCGGCAGGCAGATCCGGGCGAACGTGCGCAGCTCCCCCGCACCGTCCATCCGCGCCGCCTCGAGCAGCTCGGTGGGGATCGCGTCGGCCGCGAACGTCCACATCAGGTACAGCCCGAACGGCGAGATCAGCGACGGGATGATCACCGACCACGGCGTGTTGGTCAGGCCCATCTGGCTGAACATCAGGAACGTCGGGACGGCGAGCGCGGTGCCGGGCACGGCGACCGCGCCGATCACGGTGGCGAACACCGCGCGCTTGCCGGGGAACGAGAACTTCGCGAGCCCGTAGCCGCCGAGCACGGCCAGCGCCGTCGCGCCGCCGGCGCCCACCACCACGTACAGCAGCGTGTTGCCGAGCCAGCGGACGAAGATGCCGTCGTCGTAGGTGAGCGTGTCCGCGATGTTGCCGAACAGCGCGAAGTCGCCGCTGAACCACAGGCCGAACGAGTCGAACAGGTCGGCCTGGGTCTTGGTCGCGTTGATCACGAGCCAGGCGAGCGGGACCAGCGAGTACAGCCCGACGACGGCGGTGAGCACCGTCAGCAGCACGCTGCGCCGCGGCCGGTCCGAGCTGTAGCCGCGCCGGGCGGTCCGCAGCCGCGGGGCCGTGCGGGGCCGCGCCGGGGTGGGGGCGGTGGTGGTGGTCATCGCGTCACGCCTCCTTGCGCATGCCGCGCAGCTGGACGACGTAGGCGATGACCATCGTGAGGACGCCCATGATGATCGCGACCGTCGCCGAGTAGTTGTACTGCTGGCCGGAGAAGGACAGCGAGTAGGCGTACAGGTTCGGGGTGAAGTACGTGGTGATCGCGTTCGGCGCGAGGCTCTGCAGGATGCTCGGCTCGTTGAACAGCTGGAAGCTGCCGATGATCGAGAAGATCGTCGCGATCACCAGGCCGCCGCGGATGGCGGGGATCTTGATGGACCGGATGATCCGCCACTGGCCGGCGCCGTCGAGCTCCGCCGCCTCGTACAGCGACGTGGGCACCGTGCGCAGCGAGGAGTAGAAGATCAGCATGTTGTAGCCGACGAAGCTCCAGGTCACGATGTTGCCGATCGACGCCAGCACGAGGTCCGGCGCCAGCGGGTTCGGCAGCGAGACGCCCAGGGCGTCGTTGATGTTGCCGACCAGCCCGAACCGGGTGCCGTACATGAAGCCCCACATCAGCGCGGCGACGACCGCGGGCACCGCGTAGGGCAGGAAGATCGAGATCCGGAAGAAGCTCGTGCCGTACAGCCGCCCGCTGTCGAGGGCGAGCGCCACCAGCAGCGCGAGCCCGAGCATGATCGGCACCTGCACGACCAGGAACGCGCCCACGCGCCCGACGGCGGACCAGAACTGCGGGTCGGAGAACGCGCGCTGGTAGTTCTCCAGGCCCACGAACGAGTTGCCGCCCACCAGCTGCCTGCGGAACAGGCTGAGGTAGATCGAGTACGCGATCGGGGCCAGGAACACCAGGGCGAAGACGGCCATGAACGGGCCGACGAAGCCCCAGCCGGTCCACCGGCCGCGGCGCGTGCGCCGGCGCGGCGGGGTCGCCAGCACGGGCGGCGGGACGGTCTGGGTCGTCACTGCGAGCCACTCCTTCGGGGTCGGACCGCTGGATGTTGACGTCAACATCCGCGGCGGGAGGTCACGCTGCCACGCGGTCGGGAACCGTGTCAACCGGCCGCGGCCGCCGGCGCGGGTGAGTCGGTGGCGACGTCACCATCCGCACGATCGCGCGCCATCGGGCCCGCGGGCCGTCACCCGGGACTTCGCGCGACATGCCGGACCCCGGACGCCGGCGCCGCGGCCCCGTCAGTCCCGATGGTGACGTCACCATGGCCTAGCATCGCCCCATGACCTCCGACGTCGCGCCGGGGCGCAGCCGCTCCGGACCGTCCATCCAGGACGTGGCCCGGCTGGCCGGCGTGTCCGCGCAGACGGTGTCCCGCGTCTCCACCGGCGCCGACAACGTCCGGCCCGCGACGCGCGACCGGGTGCTCGCCGCGATGGACGAGCTCGGCTACTCCCCCAACCACGCCGCGCGGGCGCTGCGGTACGGCAGCTTCGGCACCATCGGGCTGATCGCCCACCGCCTGGCCCGCACGGGCGAGTCCCGCACGGTCGAGGCGGTCGTCGAGGCGGCCCGCGCCGAGGGCTACACGGTGAGCCTGGTGGACGTGCAGAGCCCGTCGTCGGACGACGTGACGGCCGCCGCCGCCCGGTTGTCGCACCAGTCGATCGACGGCCTGGTCATCATCCGCGCGGAGACCGCGACGCCGGCGAGCCTGGTGCTGCCGCCGCGGATGCCGGTCGTGGTCTCGGACTCCCGGTTCGTCGGCCACCACCCGGCCGTGGCCGCCGACCAGGTCACCGGCACGCACGTCGCCGTGCAGCACCTGCTGGACCTCGGCCACCGCACCGTGCACCACCTCGCCGGCCCGGTGGGCTCCGCGCCGGCGGAGATCCGCGTGGACACCTGGCGCGAGCACCTGGTGGGCGCCGGCCGGCCGCTCACCGCGCCGCTGCGGGGGGACTGGACCGCGCGCTCCGGCTACGAGCAGGGCCGGCTGCTGGCGCAGGACCCCGACGTCACCGCCGTGCTGTGCGCCAACGACGAGATGGCGGCCGGCCTGATCCGCGCCCTCTACGAGGCGGGGCGCCGCGTGCCGGACGACATCTCGGTCGTCGGGTTCGACGACATCCCGCTCACGGAGTTCCTCTGGCCGCCGCTGACCACGGTGCAGCAGGACTTCCACCTGATCGGGCACCGGCTGATGGACCTGCTGCTGCGGCAGGTCCGCGACCGCGAGCCGCTGACGGACACCCGGATCGTGGTGCCCACCCGGCTCGTGGTCCGGGCGAGCACGGGGCCGCCGCGGGCGTGACGGGACGGGCCGGGCCCCCTCGCCGGGGGCCCGGCCCGTGCGTGCCCGTGCATCGGGCCGGCGCGTCGGGCCGGCGCCGTCAGACCGGCGCGGTCTCCCGCGTCGGGCGGGTGGTGGCACCGGCCGCGAGGTCCCGCTGCGTGCGGGTCACCAGCACCGGGCAGGCGGCGCGCTGCACCACCGGCC
>JAPSIJ010000293.1 GCA_031178805.1 Cellulomonas sp.
GACGGGCTGCTCGTCCGCGACGGCGGGGACGGCACGATCAACGAGGTCGACGAGAACGCCCTCGAGGCGGCCGTCGTGCTCGCCGAGCAGACCCGGGACGCGGGCGGCGAGGCCGAGGTCGTGGTGCTGACCGTCGGGCCGGACGACGCCGAGGACGCCGCCCGCCGCGGCCTGCAGCTCGGCGCCGACTCCGCCGTGCACGTGCGCGACGACGCGATCGCCGGCTCGGACGTGTTCGGCACGGTGACCGTGCTCGCGGCCGCGCTGCGCCGGATCGGCGACGTCGACCTGGTCGTCACCGGCATGGCCGGCCTCGACGGGCTCACCTCGCTGCTGCCCGCGGCGCTCGCGGCCACGCTCGACCTGCCGCAGCTGACCCTGGCGACCGGGATCACGCTCGCCGACGGCGAGGTCACGGTGCGCCGCGAGCTGGACCACGCGACCGAGGTGCTGGCGGCGCCGCTGCCCGCCCTGGTGTCGGTGACCGACCGCGCGAACCAGCCGCGGTACCCGAACTTCCAGCGGATCATGGCCGCGCGCAAGAAGCCGGTGGAGACGCTGGACCTCGCGGACCTCGGCGTGGACCCCGCCGCCGTCGGCACGGCGGGCGCGCGCACCGAGGTGCTGGAGGCGGCGCCCCGGCCGCCGCGCACCGACCGGGTGCTGGAGACCGACGACGGGCAGGCGGGCGTCCGGCTGGCCGCGTGGCTGGTCGAGCGCGAGCTGGTCCGCACCACGCCGGCGACGGGGGAGGTGCTGTGAGCGCCACGGTGCTGGTCCTGCTGGACCACGCGGACACGGGCGCGCTGCGCGGCAGCGTGCTGGAGCTGGCCACGGCGGCCCGCGACCTGGCGGACGTCGCCGGGGGCGGCGCGGTGCACGGGGTGTGGGTCGGCGACGAGCCGCTCGACCCGGCGCTGCCGGTGCTCGGCCGGCACGGCGTCTCCGTCGTGCACGCGGTGAGCACCGACGCCGACCCGCACCTGACGCCCGTGCTCGCCGAGGCGCTGGCCGACGTCGTGGCGGACACCGGGGCGACCGTCCTGCTGGCCCTGTCGACGTTCGAGAACAAGGAGGCGGTCGCCCGGCTCGCCGTGGCCACCGGCGCGGGCGTCGTCACCGACGCCTCGTCCGTGGAGCGCGACGAGCAGGGCCGGGTCGTCGCCGGCAAGACCGTGCTGGCCGGCACCTGGACCACCCGCTGCGCCGTGCGGACCGAGCTGGCCGTCGTCACCCTCAAGGCGGGGGCGGTCGTCTCCACGCACGTCGAGGAGGAGGCGCCGCGGATCCCCGAGGTGCGCTCCCGCGAGGTCGCCGTCAGTGAGCGCGCCACCCGCGTCCGGCTGGTGGAGCGCACCCCCACGGAGCCGTCCGACCGGCCCGACCTGTCCTCCGCGGACGTCGTGGTCGTGGGCGGCCGGGGCACCGAGGGCGACTTCGGGCCGCTGGAGGCGCTCGCGGACGAGATCGGCGGCGCGGTCGGCGCGACCCGCGTGGCGACCGACGAGGGCTGGATCGGCCACGAGGCGCAGATCGGCCAGACCGGCGTGACCATCTCCCCGCGGCTGTACATCGGCGTCGGGGTGTCCGGCGCGGTGCACCACCGCGGCGGCATGCAGGCGTCGGGCACGATCGTCGCCGTGAACAGCGACCCGGAGGCGCCGATCTTCGAGATCGCCGACTACGGCGTGGTGGGCGACCTCACGACGGTGCTGCCGCAGCTCACCGAGGAGATCCGCCGGCTGCGCGGCTGACCCGGCCGGGGCGACCGGCCGGCTGCGAGCCGCCGGGTGCTCAGGCCAGGTCGCGCAGCCAGGCGACCGCGTGCCGCCCCTGCGCGGCCTGGAACCGGCGCAGGTTCGGGATGCCGACCGGCGCGGGCTGCAGCGCCCCGTGCGCGAAGTACCCGGCGAGCCCGGCGACGGCCGCGCGCAGCCGCTCCGGCTCCACGCCGGCCGAGGCGCGGCGGGACCAGAACAGGTCCTGCGGGGTGCCGCCGCCCTGCATGGCGACGCTCGGCAGCATGAACGCGAGGTCCAGCCACGGCGCGCCCACGCTGGCGTGCGGCCAGTCGATCAGCGCCACCCGCCCGTGGTCGTGGTCGTGGTCGATCAGCACGTTGTCCGCGCGCAGGTCGCCGTGCACCAGCGCGGTGCCGGCGCACGCCGCGAGCGCGTCCTGCTCCCAGGCCACCACGTCGTCCAGGTGCTCGTGCACCCACGCCCCGGTGGACCCGGCCCACGCGGCCAGCCGGTCCAGCTCCGCCCCGGGCAGCGCGGCGATGGTCGCCCAGCCGGTGAAGTCGTCGGCCAGCAGCTCCGCGGTGCTGCGCAGCTCGTGCCCGGGCAGCGGCTCGGCCTCCGCGAGCGTGTCCACGGCCCGCAGCACGACCTCGAGCTCGTCGGGGCGCCAGGGCAGCAGCGGCGGGCGCCCGGGGGCGACCTCGAAGCCGAGCAGCACCCAGTCCCCGTCGTCGTCCGACCACAGCAGCGCCGGGGCGGGCACCTGCGGCGGCAGCGCGGCGGCGGCGCGCACCTCGGCGCGGGCGAGCTCCGGGGACTCGGGGTTCTGCTCCGGCGACACCGCCTTGACGAACACCCCCTGCCCGTCGGCCAGCTCCAGCACCGCGGCGAACCCCGGGCTGAACCCGGTGGTGGCGCTGGTCTCGGCGGTCACCTGGGCGCCCGCGAGCGCCTGGATCCGGGTCCGCACCGACCGCGGCAGGTCGCGCCAGTCCAGGCGTTGGCCGCTGAAGGCCAGCGGGGACGTCGTCGCGTCGTCGGCACTCACGCCGCACATCCTGCCAAAACGATTCGTAGAATCGTGCGGGTGAGCGCGTATCTGGACCACGCGGCCACGACGCCCGTGCTCCCGGAGGCGGCTGCCGTCCTGGTCGAGCACCTGTCCCACCCCGGCAACCCCTCCTCCCTGCACGCCTCGGGCCGTGCGGCGCGCCGCGCCGTCGAGGAGTCCCGCGAGCGCCTGGCGGCCGCGCTGGGCGCCCGGCCGAGCGAGGTGCTGCTCACCGGCGGCGGCACCGAGGCGGACAACCTGGCGGTCAAGGGGATCTTCTGGGCGCGCACCGCGCAGGACCCGGCACGCCGCCGGGTGCTGGTGTCCGCGGTGGAGCACCACGCGGTGCTCGACCCGGCGTTCTGGCTCGCCGAGCACGCGGGGGCCGAGATCGGGCTGCTGCCGGTGGACGCCGAGGGCCGGGTGCGGCTGGACGCGCTGGCCGAGGAGCTCGCCGCGCACGGCGACGCCACCGCGCTGGTCTCGGTCATGTGGGCGAACAACGAGGTCGGCACCCTGCAGCCGGTCGCCGAGGTGGTCGCCCTGGCGCACGCCCACGGCGTGCCGGTGCACGCCGACGCAGTGCAGGCGGTCGGCCAGGTGCCCGTCGACTTCGGCGCCTCCGGCCTGGACGCCCTGACGGTGTCCGGGCACAAGGTCGGCGGCCCGGGCGGCGTCGGCGCGCTGCTGGCGCGCCGCGAGCTCGGGCTGGTGCCGGTGCTGCACGGCGGCGGCCAGGAGCGGGGCGTGCGGTCGGGGTCCCTCGACGTCCCGGCGATCGCGGCGTTCGCGGTCGCCGTCGAGCGCGCCGTCGCCGACCGGGAGGCCACCGCCGCCCGCCTCGCCGCCCTGCGCGACGACCTGGTCGCCCGGGTCCGGGCCGCGGTGCCCGGCGCGGTGCTGCGCGGCCCGGCGGACCCCGCGGGCCGGCTGCCCGCCAACGCGCACTTCACGTTCCCCGGCTGCGAGGGCGACTCGCTGCTCTACCTGCTGGACTCCGCCGGCGTCGAGTGCTCGACGGG
>JAPSIJ010000294.1 GCA_031178805.1 Cellulomonas sp.
GGCGTCGTCCAGTACATCGCCAAGCACGGTCTGTACCGAGGAAGTCAGTCATGAGCACACCGGGCACCCCGCTCACCCGACGGGAGCTGCGGGAGCGCGAGGCCGCGCGGCTCGCCGCCGCGGAGCGCGCGGCGGCGGAGCAGGCCGGCGGCGGACCGGCCGGGGCGCCGACGCAGCCGGACGGGCCCCGCGCGGACGGTGCCGGGGCCCCGGCGTCCGGTGCGGCGCCTGCCGGTGCTGCGCCTTCCGGTGCTGCGCGGTCCACGGGCGGTCGGGCGGCCGCTCGCTCGGCGGCCGACGGCCCGGCGACCCGTCCCGGCCCGGCGGGTGCGGCGGGTGCGGGCGGTGCTGGTGGTGCGGCCGGTGCCGCGGCCGCGTCGCGTCGAGCGCTGCGCAACCGTCCGGTGTCCGCCGTCGGCGCCGACGGCGAGTCCTCCGCCCCGTACCAGGTGCCCGGCCTGCAGCCCGAGGCGCCCGTGCGCACCCGCCGGTCCATCCGCACCACCTCCGGCGAGCCCGACGGGCCCCCGGCGGCGCCCGGCTCGGCCCCGGCGCGTCCGTCGTCGCCCCCGGCCGCCCCCGACCGGCCCGCCGCGCCCGCGTCGCCGCCGGCCGCGGGACGCGCACGCCCCGCGACGCCGGACGCCCGGCCCGCGCAGGCCCGTGCCGTGCCCACCACCGCGGTCCCGGCGGCCCCGCCCGCGCCGTCCTCCCCGGCCGCGCGGTCGGCCGCCCCTGCGGGTCCCGCGGCGCAGCGGCCCGGGACGCCCGCCGGCCCCACGCCCGCCCGTGGGACGACCACGGCCCGGCAGTGGCCGCCGGCCTCGTCCGGCGCCAGCCCGGACGGCGCGGCGCCGACCGGCCGGTCGGCGGCCGCGACGTCCCCGTCGGCACCGTCTTCCTCGGCACCGTCCCCCTCGGCCCCGTCCCCCTCGGCACCGTCCGGCGCGTCGACGTCCGATCCGTCCTCGTCAGGGGCGTCCCGGTCCGGTCCCTCGTCGCCCGCCGCCTCCTGGGCGGCCGGTTCCGCCGCGGGGGTCGCGGCGTCCCGTCCGGGCACCGGCGCGTGGTCGCCGGCGGGCTCCTGGGGCCCGACGCCCACCGCCGCCGCGCCGGCACCGGCCACGTCGGCCGCCGCCCCTCCGGCTCCCGCCGCGTCTGCCGCTCCCGCCGCGTCTGCCGCTCCCGCCGCGTCTGCCGCTGCTGCTCCCGCGCCCGCTGCTCCGGCCCCTGCCGCTCCCGCCCCGGGAGCGCGCACCGCCGCGACGCCCGCCGCCCCCGCGACGGCGCCCGAGGCGCGGCCCGGCCGCGCGACCGCCCCGGCCACCGCGGCGCAGCCGTCGACGCAGCCCGGCGCCACGACGACGGCGGACGACGAGGAGGTGCCGGTCCCGCAGTGGCAGTCGCTGCTGAAGGCCATGGCGCCGGCCCCCGTCCCCGAGACCGAGGCGGAGAAGACCGACCCCACCGGGGCGGTGCTGCACAACCTCGACGCGGACGAGGAGATCGACCTCGAGCAGCCGGAGCGGATCCGCCGGCCGCTGCCGTTCACCTGGCTGCAGTGGATCATCCTGGCGGTCGTGGCGTTCGTCCTCGGCTTCCTCATCATCTTCGTCGCCAACACGGCGACGGGCGCCGCGGGGCCCGACGTCCCCGCGCTGGCGGCCACGGCGCTCGGCGCCCTGCCCGCACCCTGACCAGTCGTCCCACCCCACCCCAGAACCCCGAGGAGACCCGTGTCGGCATCCGACCGCGCCGTCGAGCTCACCGTGGCGGCCGCCCGTGCCGCCGCCGACCTCAAGGCCCAGGAGATCATCGCCCTCGACGTGAGCGGCCAGCTCGTGCTCACGGACGCGTTCGTCATCGCGTCCGGCACCAACGAGCGGCAGGTCGGCGCGATCGTCGACGCCGTCGAGGAGTCGCTGCACAAGCTCGGCGCGAAGCCGCTGCGCCGCGAGGGCAAGGCCGAGGGCCGCTGGGTCCTCATCGACTTCGGCGACGTCGTGGTGCACGTGCAGCACGCCGAGGACCGGATCTACTACGCGCTCGAGCGGCTGTGGAAGGACTGCCCGGTCATCGAGCTGCCGGCCGACATCCACGGCGCGCCCGCCGACGAGGCGGGGGAGTGACCGCCGGGCGCGTCGTCCTCTGGCGGCACGGCCGCACGGCGCACAACGCGGCCGCGCGCCTGCAGGGCCAGTCCGACATCCCGCTGGACGACGTGGGCGTGTGGCAGGCCGAGACGGCCGCCGCGGCCCTCGCGAGCCGGTACCGCCCGACGCGGATCGTCGCGTCCGACCTGGGCCGCGCCCGGGCCACCGCGCAGGCGCTGGGCGACCGGCTGGGCATGCCGGTCGAGGAGGACGTGCGCGTCCGCGAGCGCTCGTTCGGCGAGTGGGAGGGCCTGACGTCGGCCGAGATCGCCGGCCGCTGGCCCGAGCAGCACGCCGCCTGGGTCGCGGGGCACGAGCCGGAGCGGGTCGGGGCGGAGACGCGCGCCCAGGTCCGGGCCCGGATGGTGGAGGCGGTCACCGAGCAGGCCGGCGCCCTGACGGCCGACGACACGCTGGTCGTCGTCTCGCACGGCGCCGCGATCACGCTCGGTCTCGTCGGGCTGCTCGACCTGCCCGCCGAGTGGAAGGGCGTGTCCGGGATGTCGAACGCGCACTGGGCCGAGGTCCAGCCCGGCCGCCCCGGCTCGGGCCTGGCGTGGCGCATAGAGGCGCTCAACGTCGGCCCGGTGCACGCCTCCTCCGACTGGAACGCCGGTCCCGACCACGTCGCGCAGTCGATGGACGACGAGGTCCGGGACCCGGCCTGACCAGCCGATTCGCTTCACCGGCGAGGGTCTTGTAGAGTTCAACTCGCCCGCTCAGCGGGTGGTGAGACGGCCTCCGGGTCCGATCACGGGGCTGTGGCGCAGCTGGTAGCGCACCTGCATGGCATGCAGGGGGTCAGGGGTTCGAGTCCCCTCAGCTCCACCGAAAACCGTTGGTCAGAGGCCACGTCGGGATCCTGAACACAGGAGCCCGACGTGGCCACTGGACTTTCAATGGACAGTTGCCGCCGAGCATCGGCCCGGCGGGTCCCTTCGGTCGTTCTCGGCGCCGTTGGAGCGCCCAGCGCACACCCGCTGGCATGGACACCGATGTGACCTCGCCCACGCAGACCACGATGACCCTGACTCAGCTCGCCGAGTACCTGTCCGTCACGGCGCAGGCGCTGTACGACCGCGTTCCAAGGGCATCGGCTACTTGCACGCAACCCAATGAGCTGTCGACGACTCCGGAGGCCTGCCCGCCGTGTCCGCGCGCGCCAGGCACGGCCGAACGTCCCGCATGCGGGAGCCCTCTGACCCAGGGAAGCACCGCGCCGATCACCGCCTCATGTCAGATCGGCCTGGATTGCTCCATCGACGCAGCCCTGGCCGCCCGTGGTCGACGCGCCTTCAGGAGTGCCGGGGACCTGCCATGTCACGCCCGATAGTCTCAGGCACATGGTGATCGATGCCGCGGTGGAGTCCCAGTTCGTGCGACCTCCACACAGCACGCTCGAGAACCTGGTTCCTGCCGCGCTGTCGAACGCCGGCGAGCGCCGAGACGCCCGCGCGGGCGTCTGGGTCGAAGCCGGTTCGGCGTCCCTGGTCTACCTGTGCGGCGACGTCGCCGTGCGTGTCTCCAGGCAGCAGAGCACCGCGGCAAACCTCCTCCGCTCGCAGAGGCTCATCGACGCTTTGCCCGACCTGCCGTTCGCCGTGCCACGCTCACGCGGCGAGGCCGTCGAGGTCGACGGTTTCGTCGCGTTCCCCGTCGAAC
>JAPSIJ010000019.1 GCA_031178805.1 Cellulomonas sp.
GCTGCTCGCGGAGTACCGGCAGGCGTGGGCCGAGCGCGGCCGGCTGCAGGCGACGATCGACGACCTGACCGCCCGCCGGCAGGACCTGGCCCGCGAGGCGGAGCTGCTGCGCCTCGGGCTGGCGGAGGTGGAGCGGATCGACCCGCAGCCGGGGGAGGACGTCGAGCTCGGCCGGGAGATCGAGCGCCTGGAGCACGCCGAGGACCTGCGGGCGGCGGCGACGGGCGCGCACGCGGCGCTGGTCGGCGACGACGACGCCGCGGACGACGGGACGAGCGCGGCCGGGGCCGTGGAGCACGCCCGGCGGCTGCTGGACGGGGCCGGCGGCCACGACGCGCGGCTGGCGGAGCTGCGCGACCGGGTCGCGGAGGCGGGGTACCTGCTCGCGGACGCGGCGACCGAGCTGTCGTCGTACCTGCAGGACCTGCAGGCGGACCCGCTGCGGCTCGACGCCGCGCAGCAGCGCCGCGCGGAGCTCGCGTCGCTGACCCGGTCCTACGGCGAGGACGTCGAGGCGGTGCTGCGCTGGGCCGACGAGAGCGGCCGCCGGCTGCTGGACATCGGCGACGGCGACGAGAAGGTGGCCGAGCTGACCGCCGAGCGCGAGGCGCTCGACGCCCGGCTCGCGGACCTCGCCGCCCGGGTGGGCGCGGCGCGCCGCGAGGCCGGCGACCGGCTCGCCGAGTCGGTGTCCGCGGAGCTCGCCGGGCTCGCCATGGGCGGTGCGCGGCTCGAGGTCCGGGTGCAGCCCGCGCCCGAGCTGGGCCCGCACGGTGGAGATCTGGTGGAGATGCTCCTGCAGCCGCACGCCGGCGCACCGGCCCGGCCGCTCGGCAAGGGCGCCTCCGGCGGCGAGCTGTCCCGGGTGATGCTGGCCCTCGAGGTGGCGCTGGCGACGTCCCCGGACCACGGCGAGCACCGGCCCGGCACGTTCGTCTTCGACGAGGTCGACGCGGGCGTCGGCGGGCGCGCCGCGACGGAGGTGGGGCGCCGGCTGGCCGCGCTGGCCCGGGGTTCGCAGGTCCTGGTCGTGACGCACCTGGCGCAGGTCGCGGCGTTCGCGGACCGGCACCTCGTGGTCACCAAGTCCCGCGACGGCGCGATCACGGCCTCGGACGTCCAGGAGGTCGCCGGCGAGGACCGGGTGCGCGAGCTGGCCCGCATGCTGTCGGGCCAGGAGGAATCCGGTACGGCGCGTGCGCACGCAGCAGAGCTTCTGGAGCTGGCGGACGTGGCACGATGAACGGCGATGAAACTCCTGCCCTCCCGTAGACGCCCCGCCGCGCCCCAGGGGGGCGAGCTCGTCGGCCCGGCCCGGGTCGACCCCCGGACGAAGTCGCTGACCAAGCGGCTCCGCCCCGGGGAGATCGCCGTGATCGACCACGTCGACATCGACCGGGTCTCGGCCGAGGCGCTCGTCGCCTGCCGGCCCGCCGCGGTGCTCAACGCCGCCCGCTCGACGTCGGGCCGCTACCCGAACCTCGGCCCGGACATCCTGGTCTCCGCCGGGATCCCGCTGGTCGACGACCTGGGCCCCGACGTGATGACGCTGCGCGAGGGCCGCACGCTGCGCGTGGACGGCGGCTCGGTGTACGACGGCGACCGGCTGGTCGCCCAGGGCGTCGTGCAGACCGAGCAGACCGTCGCCACGGACCAGGCGGCCGCCCGCGAGGGCCTGTCGGTGCAGCTGGAGTCGTTCGCCGCCAACACGATGGACTACCTGCGCCGGGAGCGCGACCTGCTGCTCGACGGCGTGGGCGTCCCGGACATCACCACGCAGATCGACGGCCGCCAGGTGCTCATCGTGGTGCGCGGGTACCACTACAAGGAGGACCTGGTCACGCTGCGCCCGTACATCCGCGAGTACCGGCCGGTGCTCGTGGGCGTGGACGGCGGAGCGGACGCGATCCTCGACGCGGGCTGGACGCCGGACATGATCGTCGGCGACATGGACTCGGTCTCCGACCGCGCGCTGCGCTGCGGCGCGGAGATCGTCGTGCACGCCTACCGCGACGGCCGGGCCCCGGGCCTGGCCCGGGTGGAACAGCTCGGCGTGCCGCACATCGTGTTCCCGGCCACCGGCACCAGCGAGGACGTCGCGATGCTGCTGGCCGACGACAAGGGCGCCGAGCTGATCGTGGCGGTCGGCACGCACGCCACGCTCGTGGAGTTCCTGGACAAGGGCCGCTCCGGCATGGCGAGCACGTTCCTCACCCGCCTGCGGGTCGGCAGCAAGCTGGTGGACGCCAAGGGCGTGTCCCGGCTGTACCGGAACCGGATCTCCAACCTCCAGCTGACGCTGCTGGTGCTGGCCGGCCTGCTGGCGCTGGGCGTCGCGCTCGCGTCGACCACCGCGGGGCAGACGCTGATCGGCCTGACCGCCGCCCGCTGGGACGACTTCGTGTACTGGCTGGGGTCGCTGTTCGGCGGGACGCCATGACGCCCGCCCGCCGCCCCGCCCCCTCCTGCACCGCCGCCGCGCCGGCGCCCGACCGAGAGCACACACCGTGATCGACTTCCGTTACCACCTCGTCTCCCTGATCTCGGTGTTCCTGGCGCTCGCCGTCGGCATCGCGCTGGGCGCCGGCCCGCTCAAGGAGACCATCGGCGACACCCTCACGGGGCAGGTCGACCAGCTGCGCACCGAGCGCGACGAGCTGCGCGCCCAGCTGGACCAGGCCGGCGCGGACCTCGGCGCGAGCGAGGCGTTCGTCGGCGCCGCGGGCACCGAGCTGGTCGACGGCACGCTGGCGGACCGCCGCGTCGCGGTGGTGCAGCTGGGCGCCGTGGACGGCGACGCGCTGACCGCCGTCGAGACCCGGCTCACCGAGGCGGGTGCCACCGTGAGCGCCCGCGTGACGCTGACGGACGCGTGGACCTCCACCGACCTGCGGTCGTTCCGGCAGGCGCTGGTCGGCAGCATCCTCACCTACCTGGACCCGCAGCCGGCGGACGACGCCTCGGTGGACGCCTCGCTGGCCGAGGCGCTGGTGCAGGGCCTGACCGGCGCGGACGCGGGCGACCCGGACCGGCTGAGCAGCGAGTCCGGGACGCTCCTGGAGTTCCTCACCACGGGCGACGACCCCCTGGCCGCCGTGGACGAGCAGGTCACGGCCCCGGCCGACGCCGTCGTGCTCGTCGCGCCCGGTGTCGCCCCCGACGCCGCGCAGACCGAGGTCACCGAGGACGCCGACGCCGCGCAGGCGGTGCTGGACGCGCAGATCGCCCTGGCCCGCGTGGCGCAGGCCCGGTCCGAGGGCGCGGTCGTCGTGGACGGGCCGCTCGCGGAGGGCACGCTCGTGCCCGCGATCCTCGCGGACGACCAGGTCGCCGGTGCGGTCACGACCGTCAGCGGCGCGGACACCGTCGCCGGGCAGGTCTCCGTGCCGCTGGCGCTGAACGCGCGGATCGGCGGCACGAACGGCCACTACGGCCCGGGCGACGACCTGACCACCCTGCCGACGACGGTCACGCTGCCGCCGGTCGACCGGACCGCGGCCGACGGCGCCGCCGACCCGGCCGCCGGGGGCGAGGCGGGGGCCGAGGGGTGAGCGTCGCCCGTCGCCTCGCCGCGGCCCTGACCGCGCGCGTCACCACGAGCGTCGTCCGGGGGCTGCTGGACGAGGAGCCGCCCGGCGGCGTGCGCCTCTGGGAGCGCACCAACCACCGCGGCGAGCCCGTCAGCCTGCTCGGCGGCCCCGCCGTCGCGGCGGGCGTGCTCGCGGGGGGCGTGGTCGGCGCACCCTCCGCGCGGGACGGCGCCGCCCTGGCGGTCGCCACGACGACGGCCACGGCGTTCGGCCTGGTCGACGACCTCACCGAGGACCGCGCGGGCACCGTCCGCAAGGGCCTGCGCGGCCACCTGGGCGCCCTCGCCCGCGGCGAGGTCACCACCGGCGGGCTCAAGGTGCTCGGCATCGGCGCGGGCGCCCTCGTGGCCGCCGCCCTGAGCCGGCCGCACGACGCGCGGCCCGCCGGGCGCGGCGCCGGAGCGGCCGTGCGGCTCGCCGACGTGGCGGTGGACGGCGCGCTGATCGCCGCCAGCGCCAACCTGGTCAACCTGCTGGACCTGCGCCCCGGGCGCGCGCTGAAGGCCGCCGCGCTGGCGGCGGCCCCCGCGGCGCTGCTGGGCGGGCGGGGCGGGGGAGCGGGCGCGGCCGTGGCCGGCGCGGTGCTCGCCGAGCTGCCCGACGACCTCGCCGAGCGGGACATGCTCGGCGACTCCGGCGCGAACGCGGTCGGCGCGGTGCTCGGCACCCTGGCCGTCCAGGCGTGCCCCCGGCCGGTGCGGCTCGGGCTGCTCGCCGGGGTCGTGGCGCTGACGGTCGCGTCCGAGAAGGTCAGCTTCACCGCGGTGATCGCGCGCACGCCGGTGCTGCGCGAGCTCGACGGCTGGGGCCGGCGCCCGGCGCACGTGCCGGCGGCGGAGTCGTCGGCCGCGCCGCCCGCCCCGCCGGCGCCGGACGCCGAGGTGCCCGGGCGGTGAGCCGCCGGGGCGTCCTGTCCGGCCTGGCGGGCGCCGCCGCCCTCATCTCCGTCGTCACGGTCGTCAGCCGGCTGCTCGGCTTCGGCCGCACGCTGGTGTTCACCGGGTCGGTGGGCGCGGCGACGGTCGGCGACGCGTACAACTGGGCCAACACCCTGCCGAACGTCCTGTTCGAGGTGGCGGCGGGCGGCGCGCTCGCCGGGGCGCTGATCCCCGTGATCGCCGGGCCGCTGGCGCGCGGGATGCGCGACGACGTGTCCCGGATCGCCTCGGCGATGCTCGGCTGGACGCTCGCCGGGCTCACCGTGCTGGCCGTGCTGCTGGTCGCGCTGGCCGAGCCGATCGCCGCGCTGGCGGACATGCGCACCGCCGAGGGCCGCGAGCTGGTCGTGTTCCTGGTCCGGGTGTTCGCGGTGCAGCTGCCGTTCTACGGCCTCGCCGTCGTGCTCGCCGGCGTGCTGCAGGCGCAGCGCCGGTTCTTCTGGCCGGCGTTCGCGCCGGTGCTGTCCAGCCTCGTGGTGATCGCCACCTACGTCGGGTACGGCCGGCTGCTCACCGGTGCCGGCGTGGACGCGGCCACCCGCGACGTCGGCGCGCTGCCCGAGGGCGCCGCGGCGATGCTGGCCTGGGGCACGACGGCCGGGGTGGTCGCGATGGGCGTGCCGCTGCTGGTGCCCGTGTGGCGCTCCGGCGTGCGGCTGCGGCCCGCGCTGCGGTTCCCCGACGGCGTCGCGGCCCGCGCCCGCGCCCTGGCCCTCGCCGGCATCGGCGGGCTGGTCGCCCAGCAGGTGGCGGTGCTCGCCACCCTGCAGCTGTCGCGCCGGTTCGGCGGCGACGGCGCGCTGTCCGCCTACCAGGCGATGGTGCAGCCGGTGTACCTGCTGCCGTACGCGGTGCTCGCCGTGCCGCTCGCCACCTCGACCTTCCCGCGGCTGGCCGCCCGCGCCGCCGCCGACGACCGCGCGGGCTACGCGCCGCTGGCGGCCGTGACGACCCGGGCGGTGCTCGTGGCGGGCGGCGTCGGGGCGGCCGTGCTCGCCGCCGCCGCCCCCGCCGTCGCCACGCTGTTCGGCGTGATCGGCAAGGGCGACCCGGACCTGATCGCGTCGATCGCGGTGCCGCTGACGCTGATCGCCCCCGGGCTGCTCGGCATCGGCCTGATCTTCCACGTGTCCCGCGCCCTGTACGCCCTCGAGCGCGGCCGGCTCGCGGTGCTCGCCGCGAGCAGCGGCTGGCTCACCGTCGTGGCCGCCTCCTGGCTCGCCTGCCTCGTGCTGGTGCGGGGGGAGCAGGACGGCCCCGCCACGCTGCGCGCCCTCGCGATCGGCAACACCGTCGGCATGCTGGTCGCCGGGCTGGCCCTGCTGCTGGTGCTGCGGTCGGCCGCGGGCCGCGCGGCGGTGGCCGGCGTGCCCCGCACGCTGGCCGTGCTGGTGGTCGGCGGCGGGCTCGGCGCCCTCGTCGGCCGGTGGACGGTGGACGCCGTGCAGCAGCTCACCGACGGGCTGCCCGGTGCCCTCGGCGCGGGCGCGGGCGGCGCGGCCCTCGCGGCGGCGGTGGTCGTCGGCCTGGTCGTGCTGCTCGACCGCGGCACCGTCACCGGGCTGCTGCGCCGCGGCGCCCCCGCGACCCCGGCCCCGCCCGCGTCCACCCCCGTCCCGCCGCAGGAGGCCGACCGATGACCCGCGTGCTCCAGGTGCTCGGCTCCAGCGCGGGCGGCGTCGCCCGGCACGTCGAGCAGGTCGCGGCGGCGCTCGCCGCGGCCGGCGACCGGGTGGTGGTCGCGGGGCCCGCCGGGCTGGCGGACGTCGTCGCGCCGTCCCGTGCCGAGCCCGGCGGCGTGCGGTTCGCGGCCGTGGAGATCGCCGACCGGCCGCACGCCTCGGACCTGCGGGCGGTGGCCCGCCTGGCCGCGCTCGCGCGCGAGGCGGACGCGGTGCACGCCCACGGCCTGCGGGCCGGTGCGCTGACCGTCCTGGCGGTGCGGTCCCGGCCCGGCCGGCGCCCCCGCGTGGTCGTCACCCTGCACAACCTGCCGGTCGGCGGTCGGGCGGTCCGCGCGGTCTCGGCCGTGCTGGGCGGCGTGGTCGCCCGCGGGGCGGACGTGGTGCTCGGCGTCTCCGGCGACCTGGTGGCGCTGGCCCGGTCCCAGGGCGCCCGCGCCGCCGACCGGGCGCTGGTCCCGGCGCCGGCCCGCCCGGCGCCGGCGCAGGACCCGGCCGCGACCCGCGCGTCGCTCGGGCTGGAGCCGGGCGACGACCTGGTGGTGACGGTGGCGCGGCTGGCCCCGCAGAAGGGCCTGGACGCCCTCGTGGCGGCCGCCGCGCTCGCCGCGGACCGCCGGCCCCGGCTGCGCTGGCTGGTGGCGGGAGACGGCCCGCTGCACGACGACCTCGCCGCGCGGGCCGCCGCGACCGGCGCCCCGGTCCGGCTGCTGGGTCGCCGGGGGGACGTGGCCGACCTGATGGCGGCGGCCGACGTGGTGGCCTCCACGGCGGTGTGGGAGGGCCAGCCGCTCGCCGTCCAGGAGGCCCTCGCCCTCGGCGCGGCGGTCGTCGCCACCGACGCCGGCGGCACCCGCGAGGTCACCGGCGACGCGGCGGTGCTGGTGCCCGTCGGGGACTCGGCCGCGCTGGCCGGCGCGGTGGCCGACGTGCTGGCGGACGACGACCGGCGCGCCGGCCTGCGGACGGCCGCCCGGGCCCGAGCCGCGACGCTGCCCACCGCGGCGGACGTGCTGGCCCAGCTCCGCGGGGTCTACGCCGGCTGAGCGCGCCCGGCGCGTGTCGTGCGGGTCACCGCCCGAACCGCGCCCGCGTCGGGTAGAGTGGAAGCCCGTGGCAGAGCGCGCAAATCGACTCTCCGGGCGGTCGGACTCCACGACCCGGCACATCTTCGTCACGGGAGGCGTCGCCTCCTCACTGGGCAAGGGCCTGACCGCCTCGAGCCTGGGACGACTTCTCCGCTCGCGTGGCCTGCGGGTCACCATGCAGAAGCTCGACCCCTACCTCAACGTCGACCCCGGGACGATGAACCCGTTCCAGCACGGCGAGGTCTTCGTCACCGAGGACGGGGCCGAGACCGACCTCGACGTGGGTCACTACGAGCGGTTCCTGGACGTCGACCTGGTCGGCTCCGCGAACGTCACCACCGGCCAGGTCTACTCGCACGTCATCGCCAAGGAGCGGCGCGGCGAGTACCTCGGCGACACGGTGCAGGTGATCCCGCACATCACGGACGAGATCAAGGCGCGGATGCGGTCGCAGGCCGCCGACGACGTCGACGTGATCATCACCGAGATCGGCGGCACCGTCGGCGACATCGAGTCGCAGCCGTTCCTCGAGGCCGCCCGCCAGGTGCGGCACGAGCTCGGCCGGGACAACGTGTTCTTCCTGCACGTCTCCCTGGTGCCGTACATCGGCCCGTCCGGCGAGCTGAAGACGAAGCCGACCCAGCACTCGGTCGCGCAGCTGCGCAGCATCGGCATCCAGCCCGACGCGATCGTGCTGCGCTCGGACCGCGAGGTCCCGCAGTCGATCAAGGCGAAGATCGCGCTGATGTGCGACGTCGACACCCAGGGCGTCATCTCCTGCGTGGACGCGCCGAGCATCTACGACATCCCGCGCGTGATCCACTCCGAGGGCCTGGACGCCTACGTGGTGCAGCGGCTCGGCGTGCAGTTCCGCGACGTGGACTGGAGCGGCTGGGACGACCTGCTGCTGCGGGTGCACCAGCCGGCGCACCACGTCGAGGTCGCCCTCGTCGGCAAGTACATCGACCTGCCCGACGCGTACCTGTCGGTGACCGAGGCGCTGCGCGCCGGCGGCTTCCACCACAACGCCAAGGTGAAGATCCGCTGGGTGCCGTCCGACGACTGCCAGACGCCCGAGGGCGCGCAGTCCGCGCTCGGCGGCGTCGACGCCGTGCTCGTGCCCGGCGGCTTCGGCGTCCGCGGCATCGAGGGCAAGCTCGGCGCGCTGCGCTGGGCGCGGGAGAACCGGGTGCCGACGCTCGGCATCTGCCTGGGCCTGCAGACCATGGTCATCGAGTACGCGCGCAACGTGCTCGGCCTGCCGGGGGCGTCGTCCTCCGAGTTCGACACCGACCCCGCCGACCCGGTGGTCGCCACCATGGCCGAGCAGCTGGCGATCGTGGGCGGCGCGGGCGACCTCGGCGGCACGATGCGGCTCGGCTCGTACGAGGCCGTGCTCGCGGAGGGCTCCGTCGCCGCCGAGGCATACGGCAGCACCCGCGTCACCGAGCGGCACCGGCACCGGTACGAGGTGAACAACGCCTACCGCGACCGCCTGGAGGCGGCCGGCCTGGTCATCTCCGGCACGTCGCCGGACTCCTCGCTGGTGGAGTTCGTCGAGCTGCCGCGGGACGTGCACCCGTACTACGTGTCGACGCAGGCGCACCCCGAGTTCAAGTCGCGCCCGACCCGGTCGCACCCGCTGTTCGCGGGGCTGATCGCGGCCGCGCTCGCCGCGCGGACGGCCGGGGCCGACCGGGCCCGGGTCGAGGCGTGACGACGGAGCAGGGCGGGCCGGCCGACCGGCCCGCCCCGCGCCCCGTGCTCGAGCACACCGACCTGCACCACGGGAAGATCTGGGACCTGGTCTCGGAGACGGTGGACCTGGGGGAGTCCCAGGTCGTGCGCGAGTACGTCGACCACCCCGGGGCCGTCGCGGTGATCGCGCTGGACGACCAGGACCGCGTGCTGCTGATCCAGCAGTACCGGCACCCCGTGCGCGCCGAGCTCTGGGAGCCGCCCGCGGGGCTGCGCGACGTCGACGGCGAGCCGCCGCACGAGACCGCGGCGCGCGAGCTCGCCGAGGAGGCCGACCTGCGGGCCGGCACCTGGCACCTGCTGGCCGAGTTCTACAACTCGCCCGGCGGCTCCGACGAGCAGATCCTCGTCTACCTCGCCCGGGACGTCACCGAGGTCCCCGAGGCCGAGCGGTTCGCCCGCGAGGACGAGGAGGCGGGCATCGTCACGCGCTGGCTGCCGCTGGACGAGGCGGTGGAGGGCGTGCTGGCCGGGCGGCTGCGCAGCCCGAGCCTGGTCGTCGGCGTGCTCGCCGCCGCGGCGTCCCGCGACCGCGGCTGGCGCACGCTCCGCCCGGTCGGCTGACCCCGCGGCCCGGCCGGTCCGCGCGACCGGCCGGGCCGCGCCCCGGTCACCGGCTGGTGGAGACCCGGTACTGGGCGTTCGCGAGCGGCACGAACACCAGCAGGATCACCGCGGACCACAGCAGCGTGTAGACCTCCGGGTGCTGCAGCGGCCAGGCGGTCGGCGCCGGCGTGCCGGGCGGGATGTTGCCGAACAGCTCCCGCGCCGCCTGGGTCACCGAGGACACGGGGTTCCACTCGGCGAAGGTCTGCAGCGGCCCGGGCAGGGTGTCCAGCGGCACGAACGTGTTGGCGACGAACGTCAGCGGGAAGATCACCACGAACGACGCGTTGTTCACCACCTCGGGGCTGGGCACGAGCATCCCGATCCAGGCCATGATCCAGCTGATCGCGTAGGCGAACACCAGCAGCAGGCCGACGCCGGCCAGCGCGTCCAGCCAGGACGAGCGGATCCGCCAGCCGACGACGAGGCCGGTCAGCCCCATCACGACCAGGACGATGACGTTGTTCACCACGTCGGAGAACGTCCGCCCGGTGAGCACGGCGGACGGCGCCATCGGCAGGGACCGGAACCGGTCGAGGATGCCCTTCTTCAGGTCCTCCGCCAGCGCGGCCCCGGTCACGGTCGCCCCGAAGATCACGGTCTGCGCGAAGATCCCGGCGATCAGGAACTCCCGGTACGCCGCGCCGCCGCCCTCCCGGTCGATCGCGCCGCCGAACACGTACGAGAACAGCAGCACGAACATGATCGGCGACAGCGTGGTGAAGACCAGCAGGTCCGGCACCCGCTTGATCTTGATGATGTTGCGCTTCGCGACGACCGCCGCGTCGGCCAGCACGTCCGGCACCCTCATCGCGCACCTCCGTCGTCCGGGCGGCCGTCCCGCTCCGTCGCGCGCCCGGTGAGCGCGAGGAACACGTCGTCCAGGGTCGGGCGCCGCAGGCCGACGTCCTCCAGCCGCACCTGGCGCTCGCCCAGCAGGCGCAGCGCCTCGGCGAGCACCTCGGGCCCGCCGGACACCGGCATGACGAACGACCGCCGGCCGTCGTCCACCGCCGGGCGCCCGACGCCCAGCGGGGTGAGCACCTCCGTGACGCCCGCCAGCACCGCCGCGTCGGCCACGGTGAGCTCCAGGCGCTCCCCGCCGACCTGGCGCTTCAGGGAGTCCGCGGTGCCCTGCGCGATGATCCGGCCCTGGTCGATGACGACGATCTCGTCGGCCAGGACGTCGGCCTCCTCCAGGTACTGCGTCGTCAGCAGCAGCGTGGTGCCGCCGGCGACCAGCGTCTGGATCACGTCCCACATCTCCGTGCGGCCGCGGGGGTCCAGCCCGGTCGTCGGCTCGTCCAGGAAGATCACGGGTGGGTCGGCCACCAGGGCGCCCGCGAGGTCGAGGCGCCGCCGCATCCCGCCGGAGTACGTCCGGGTGGGGCGGTCGGCGGCGTCCTCCAGGCGGAAGGCGGCCAGCAGCTCCCGGGCGCGGGCCCGGGAGCGGCGGGCGCCCAGGTGGTAGAGCCGGCCGATCATGTCGAGGTTCTCGTACCCCGTCAGGTACTCGTCCACGGCGGCGTACTGGCCCGACAGGCCGATGCGCCGGCGGACGGCCGCCGGACGGGTCAGCACGTCCACGCCCGTCACCCGCGCGCTGCCGCCGTCGGGCCGCAGCAGGGTGGACAGGACGCGGACGATGGTGGTCTTGCCCGCCCCGTTGGGGCCGAGCAGACCGAGCACGGTGCCGGCCGGCACCGTGAGGTCGACGCCGTCCAGGGCGGTGACGCCCTTGTAGCGCTTGACGAGCCCGCGGGCTTCGATCGCGTGGTCCATGGGGCGAGCGTAGATGTGACGTACGACACACTCGCGACCGCGGGCGACCCAGGCGCCCCGGTGGTGGTCAGGCGGTGGTCGCGACCTCCGTGGCGACCGGGATCTCGTCGACGGAGGTGTACACCGGCAGGCCCCGACGGCGGGCGATCGCCACGTCGTTGTCCGCGCCGCGGGAGGCCCCGGGCAGCCGCAGCACGGCGTCGCAGTGCTCGAGCAGCCGCTCGGCGGTGGGGTAGAGCACCTCGGCGGCGCGCGGGTCGGCGGGCCCCTCGGCGCCCATGCTCGCGAGCACGGGCAGGGCGACCCACTCGCCGATCATGGGGACGTGCCCGCGGGCGAAGATCGGCCACGCCGCCTCCTCCAGGCGGCGGAGGTTGGCGGCCATGGCGGCGGGGTCGCCGTCCGTGCCCGACTGGTAGGGACCGGCGATCAGGATCAGCTGTGCAGTCATGGCACCGACCATACCGTGCAGAACCGTGCAAGACTACGGATTAACGTGCAGACGAGAGGAGCCGACATGCTGCCGGCGCAACGACGGGACGAGCTGCTGCGGGTGCTGGGAACCGAGGGCCGGGTGGTGGCCAAGGACGTCGCCGAGCGGCTCGGGCTGTCGGAGGACACCGTCCGCCGCGACCTGCGCGAGCTCGCCGCCGCGGGTCTGTGCCAGCGGGTGTACGGCGGCGCCCTGCCCGTGTCGCCGGCGGTGGCGGACTACGCCGCCCGGCGGTCGGTGGCCGTGGAGAGCAAGGACCGGGTGGCGCGGCGCGCGGCCGCGCTGGTCCGGCCCGGCAGCACGGCCGTCCTGGACGGCGGCACCACCGCGCTCGCCGTCGCGCGGGCGCTGGCGCCGGACCTGCGTGCCACCGTGGTGACCCACAGCCCGACCGTGGCCGCCGCGCTGGCCGAGCACCCGACCGTCGAGGTGCTGGTGCTCGGCGGCCGGCTGTTCAAGCACTCGGTGGTGACGTCGGGGGCGATGCTCGCCGAGGCCGCCGCCGGGGTGTGGGCCGACGTGTTCCTGCTCGGCGTGACCGGCGTGCACGCCGAGGCGGGCCTGACCACCGGCGACGCCGAGGAGGCCGCCACCAAGCGGACCCTGGCCGCCCGGGCGGGGGACACGTACGTGCTGGCGAGCGCGGAGAAGATCGGCGTCGCCTCGCCGTTCCGGGTGCTGCCGCTCGCGGACGTCACCGGGATCGTCACCGACGTCCCGGCCGACCACCCGGCCGCGCGGGCGCTGCAGGAGGCCGGGGCGCCGCTGCTGGCTGCGGACTGAGCCGCGGACCGAGCCGCCGGCGGCCCTCAGCGCACGTGGGCGAGCACCGCCGCGGCCACGTCGGCCGGGCGGTGCTCGGGCAGCCAGTGGTCGGTGCCCAGGTCGACGTGCGTGTACGGCGCGGCGACGTGCTCCCGGGTCGCGGCGACCGACGCCGGGGCGAAGAACGGGTCCCGGCGGCCGGTCAGGTAGGTGGTCGGCACCCGCACGGTCCCGGTGCCGCCGCCGGTGGTCACGGGCAGTGCGCGGTACCAGGCGAGCCCGCCGGCCAGGGCGCCGGGCTCGCGCATCCGGGCGACGTACCGGTCCGCCAGGGCGGGCTCGAGGCCGGAGCGGGTGAGCGACCGGCGCAGGGCGGCGCCGCCCCGGGCGAGCAGCACCCGCTCGGGGAGCAGCGGCACCTGGAACCCGAGGACGTACGAGGACCGCAGCGCCTGCGCGCCGTGCCGCAGCCCGGCCCGCAGCGCCGCGGGGTGCGGCGTGGACAGCGCGGTCAGGGACGCGGTGCGCTCCGGGTGCCGGGCGGCGAACGCCCACGCGACCGAGCCGCCCCAGTCGTGCCCGACGACGTGCGCCCGCGGCACGCCCGCCGCGTCCAGCAGGGCGACCACGTCGGCGACCAGCTCGGGCACCGCGTACGCGCGCCGGCCCGCCGGCCGCGCGCCGGGGGAGTAGCCGCGCTGGTCCGGCGCCAGCGCGCGGACGCCCGCCGCGGTGAGCAGCGCCGCGACGGCGTCGTAGGCGGACCCGTCCTGCGGGAAGCCGTGCAGCAGCACCGCCACGGGCGCGCCGGCGGCCGGCTCGGCGGGGCGGTGGTCGCGGACGTCGAACCGCAGGCCGTCGCGGGCGAAGGTGTCCATGACGGCAGTGCAGCACCCCGCAGGCGGTCCGGCGACCGGGGGCCGGGGCGGCCGGGCGGGCCGGGGCGGCGTCAGGCCGGGGGAGCGGGGTCCTCGGCGCCCGGCACCACGAGCCCCGCCTCGTAGGCCAGCACGACCAGCTGGGTGCGCGACGCGCAGCCGGTCTTCGCGAGCAGGCCGTGCACGTAGGCCTTCACGGTCGCGACCGCGAGGCCGAGGGCGTCGGCGGCCTCCTGGTTGGACCGGCCGCGTGCGACGGCCAGCAGCACGTCCCGCTCCCGGCCGGTGAGCCCGGCGAGCGCCGCGGCGGCCGGGCCCGCGTCCGCGCCGGCCGGCGCCCGGGACCCGCCCCAGCGCCGCCACTGGTCCAGCACCAGCGGCGCGACCGCGGGGTCGAGCACCGACCCGCCGCCGTGCACCCGGCGCACCGCGGTGACCAGGGTGCCGGGGTCGGCGTCCTTGAGCAGGAAGCCGTCCGCCCCCGCCCGCAGCGCGCCGGTGACGTACTCCTCGTCGTCGAACGTGGTGAGCACCAGCACCCGCACGCCGGCCAGGTCCGGGTCCGCCCGCAGCGCGCGGGTTGCGGCGATGCCGTCCAGCACCGGCATCCGGATGTCCATCAGCACCACGTCCGGGCGCTCCCGGCGGGCCAGCGCGACGGCCTCGGCGCCGTCGGCGGCCTCCGCGACGGTCGCGAGGTCGGGCTCGTGGTCGACGATCATCCGCAGGCCGAGCCGGATCATCGCCTGGTCGTCCGCGACGAGCACGCGGACCTGCTGCGGGTCGGTCACGGCGCCGGCACCGCCAGCTCCACGGCCCAGCCGCCCCCGGCCGCCGGACCCGCGTGCAGGGTGCCGCCGCAGGCCGCGGCGCGCTCGCGCATGTGCCGCACCCCGTTCCCGCCGCCCGCGTCGTGGCCGTCGTCCCCGGTGCCCGCCGCCCGGCGCGCCGGGCCGGGGTCGTGCACCCGCAGCGTCAGCAGCCCGGCGCCCGCGGTGAGCGTCACGTCCGCCCGGCCCGCCGCTGAGTGCACGAGCACGTTGGTCAGCGCCTCCTGCGCCACCCGCACCACCGCCAGGCCCACCTCGTCGGAGCACGGCGGCAGCGGGTCGGGCAGGGACGCCGTGACGGCGAGCCCGGTGCCGCGCACCCGGTCGAGCACCGCGCCGAGGTCGGCCAGCCCGGGCACCGGCGCCAGCGGCGCGCCGCCGTCGCCGCCCGACCCGCCACCCGCCCCGTCGCCCGCCCCGTCGCCCGCCTCGTCGCCCTCGCGGAGCACCCGCACGACGGACCGCATCGCGACCAGCGCCTCCTTGCCCGCCGGGGCGATCCACCGCACCGCCGCGCGGTACTCCTCGGGGCGGTCGCCGCCCACCCGGTCCGCCGCCTGCGCCCGGACCACGATCGCGCTCACGTGGTGCGCGACGACGTCGTGCAGCTCCCGGGCGATCCGCTGCCGCTCGGCGCGCACCGCGGCGCGCTCGCGGACCGCCTGCAGCGCCCGCAGCTCGGCGTTCCGCAGCGC
>JAPSIJ010000295.1 GCA_031178805.1 Cellulomonas sp.
CCACGGGTCCAGCAGGGCCGCGCGGGCCTGCCGGGCCAGCCCGCCGCCGACCAGCGTCCCGCCGCCCTCCGCGCCCACCAGCACGAGCGTCCCGCGCGGGGTGAGCAGCCGCCGCAGGTCCCGCAGCGGCGTGAGCCCGCCGGTGACCAGGACCGCGTCGTACGGCCCGCCGGCGGCGAGCGCCGCCGGGTCGCCGCGGTCCAGCACCGCCGCCGCGCCCAGGCCGGCGAGGGCGCCCGCCTTGGCCGGGCTGGTCGCCGCTGCCACGTGGGCGCCCGCCAGCACGGCGAGCCGCACCGCGAGCGAGCCGACGCCGCCGCCCGCGCCGAGCACCAGCACCCGGGACCCGGCGGCCACCCGGCCGGTGCGCAGCGCGTGCAGCGCAGTGGTCCCCGCCGTGGGCACGGCGGCCGCCGCCGCGGCCGGCACGTGCGCCGGCAGCGGCGCCAGGCGGCGCTCCCGGGTCGCGGCCAGCTCCGCGAACGCGCCGTCCGCGGTGCCCACCACCCGGTCGCCGGGCCGCAGCCCCGCCACGTCCGGGCCGACCGCCTCGACGACGCCCGCGAGGTCCCGGCCCAGCCCGGGGTCCCGCGGCGCGCGCAGCCCGAGCGCCAGCCGGGCCACCCGCGGCAGCCCGGTCATCAGGTGCCAGTCGGCCATGTTCACGCCGGCCGCCGCCACCCGGACCAGCACCCCGTCCCCGGCGGGGGCCGGCAGCGTGCGCTCGCCGACCCGCAGCACCGACGTGTCCCCGTACCCGTCCCGCAGCACCGCCCTCATCGCGGGTCTCCCTCCGGCTCGTAGCTGAACACCTGGTCGATCGGGCGCCCCAGGGCGCGCGCGATCTGGAACGCCAGCTCGAGGGAGGGGGAGTAGCGCCCCTGCTCGACGGCGATGACGGTCTGCCGGGTCACGCCGAGCCGCTCCGCCAGCTGGGCCTGGGTCAGCCCCCGCTCGGTGCGCAGCACCCGGATCGTGTTGGTGACCGACGTGGGCCTCACCACGGGCCGACCCCCCGCCGGAACGCCACCAGCCGCGCGGTGGCGGACAGCACGGCCGACAGCACGAACCCGAGGTAGAGGGCGTTGGCCACCCAGAACGGGTCCGCCTCGGCCAGGGAGAGGGCCAGCCCCGCGACGCCGCCGAGCACGAGGAACGACTGCCCGACGTGCGCTCCCAGCCGCTCGATCTCCCGCTCCCGCTCGTCGCGCAATCCGCGGTCGGGCGACAGCGCCCCGAGCACGGCGCCGGCGACGATCCCCGCCAGGACCGCGGCCCCGGTGCACGCCAGCAGGGGGCCGGCGTAGGCCACGTCGGTCAGCGGGCCGCCGTCCGCGCGGGACAGCACCACCAGCAGGTAGGCGGCGTAGCCCAGCACCGCGATCACGCCGTAGGCCCAGGTGTTGCGCTCCTGGTAGGACATGCCGGTTCCCCTCCGTCGTGTCAAACATCTTTGACATGACCGACCGTAGGGCCGACGCGGGGCGGTGTCAAACATCTTTGACATCTCGGTCCCGTCACGGTTGCGTCACGGCTGCCTCCGCACCCTTGACAGCAATTCATCTACTCGATGTAGTTATCCCAGTCCCCGCCGAGCGCGGTACCTCGCGGGACGACCGGGCAGCGCCGCCCGGACCGTGCACGTGGAGCAAAGGAGCATCCATGCGTCTGCAGACCGCCATCGCCTCCTCCGGGGTCGTCGTGCTCGCGCTCGCCGCGTGCAGCAGCGGCGGCGGGGGGAGCGAGCAGGACGACTCGACCATCACCGTCGCCTACCAGAAGACCGCCCAGTTCGTGCAGCTCGACGACCTGATGCAGAAGGCCAAGTCGGAGTACGAGGCCGCGAACGAGGGCATGACGGTCGACCTGGTCGCGATCGAGGCCGAGCAGGACCAGTACTTCACCAAGCTGGCGCTGATGAACGGCTCGCCGGACACCGCGCCCGACGTCATCTACGAGGACACCTTCCAGATCCGGTCCGACGCGGCCGCCGGCTACCTGCTGCCGATCGACGAGTACGTCGAGGCGTGGGAGGACTGGGAGCAGTTCCCCGACACCGCCCGGGAGGCGGGTCTCGGCGACGACGGCAAGGTCTACGGCGTCTCGATGGGCACCGACACCCGCGGCATCTACTACAACAAGGACCTGTTCGCGCAGGCCGGGCTGCCGACCGACTGGCAGCCGGAGACCTGGGACGACATCCTCGAGGCCGCCCGCACCGTCAAGGCGGAGCTGCCCGGCGTCACGCCGCTGAACGTGTACGCCGGCAAGGCCGCCGGCGAGGCCACCACCATGCAGGGCTTCGAGATGCTGCTGTACGGCACCGACGACGAGCTCTACGACGCGGACAGCCAGAAGTGGGTCACCGGCTCCCAGGGGTTCGTGGACTCGCTGGCGTTCCTCGAGACGATCTACTCCGAGGGCCTGGCGCCGTCGCTGGACATCGCGCTGGACGCGTCGGTCGGCGCCCGCGTGGCCACCGAGCTGCTGCCGCAGGGGAAGCTCGCGATGGCGGTGGACGGCTCGTGGCTGCCCGGCGGCTGGATCACCGGCGACAACGCCTGGCCGGAGTGGGAGCAGACCCTCGGCATGGCCGCGATGCCCACCCAGGAGGGCCAGGACCCGGGCTTCACCTCGATGTCCGGCGGCTGGACCCTCGCGGTCGGGGCGAACGCGGGCGACCCGCAGGCGGCGTTCGACTTCATCGCCACCGCCCTGAACCGGGAGAACTCGCTGAAGTACGACACGGAGAACAGCCAGATCGCGGTGCGCACCGACGTCGCGGAGGACCCGGAGTACCTGGGCTACAACCCGTCGTTCGAGTTCTTCAGCTCGCTCGTCGAGTACACGCACTTCCGCCCGGCGACGCCGGACTACTCGCAGATCTCGTCGAACATCCAGGTGGCGGCCGAGTCGGTGGCCACCGGGCAGGCGAGCGCCGAGGAGGCGGCGGCGGCCTACGACGAGGGGCTGGTCTCGATCGTCGGCGACGACAACACGCAGGCCGCGGGCTGATGACGTCCGCCACGCTGGACCGGGCGGCGGCGGGGGGCGGCCTCCCGCGCCCCCGCCGCCACCCGGGCCGGACCGCGCTGCGGCTGCTGCCGCTGCTGCCCGCGGTCGCGCTGATGGCCGTGTTCCTCGCCGGGCCGGTGCTGTGGTCGTTCTACGGCTCGCTGACGAACCAGGCGCTGACCGGGTACCGGGCGGCCAGCCCGGAGTTCGTGGGGCTGGACAACTACACCGCGCTGCTCGCCAGCGACGAGTTCTGGAAGGCCGTCGTCCTGACGGTGGTGTTCGTCGGGGCGTCGGCGGTCGTCGGGCAGAACGTGCTGGGCATGGCCCTGGCGCTGCTGCTGCGGGCCGCCGCGCGGCCGGTCCGGTCCGTCGTCTCCGCGCTGGTCGTGGTGGCGTGGGTGCTGCCGGAGATCGTGGCGGCGTTCGCGCTGTACGCGTTCTTCTCCACCGACGGCACGCTGAACCAGGTGCTGGGCTGGGTGGGCCTCACCGGGCCGACCTGGCTGATCTCCGTGCCGATGCTCGCGGTCATCCTGGCGAACATCTGGCGCGGCACGGCGTTCTCGATGATGGTCTACGCCGCCGCGCTGTCCGAGGTGCCGCCGGACGTCACCGAGGCGGCCGCGATCGACGGCGCGACCGGGCCGCAGCGGTTCTTCCGGATCACCCTGCCGATGATCCGCCGGTCGATCTCGACCAACCTGATGCTCACCACGCTGCAGACGCTGGCCGTGTTCACCCTGATCTGGGTGATGACCGGCGGCGGCCCCGGCACCGACTCCTCGACCC
>JAPSIJ010000296.1 GCA_031178805.1 Cellulomonas sp.
GACCGGTTCACCCTGCGCCAGCCCGCGCTCGCGGGCGAGGTCTTCACCATCAGCGAGATGACGATCGAGCCGCACGCCTACCCGAGCGGCACCGTGCTCGGCTTCAACGGCACCACGGAGTGGGCGCTGGACTCGGTCACGCAGGACGACGCCGTCTGGCTGCCGCGCGAGGACCAGCTGCGCGAGCTGCTGGGCGGGACGTTCCGCAGCCTCGCCCGCGCGCTCGACGGGTCCTACCTGGTCGTCGCCGAGCTGCCCGGGCAGCCCGAGCGCTCGTTCGCCGCCGAGGACGCCGCGGACGCCTACGCCGACGCGGTGCTCGCGCTCGTGTCGGCCGCGCGGGTCTGAGCCGGGCACCAGCGCGGACACGGCCTGGGGACGACGGCCGGCGGCCGGCGGCACCCGTCTAGACTCGGGGCCATGTCCTCCCTCTCTCGTGACGAGGTCGCGCGCGTCGCGGGCCTGGCGCGGATCGACCTGACCCCCGAGGAGCTCGACCGGCTCGCCGGCGAGCTCGACGTGATCGTCGAGTCGGTCGCCCGGGTCAGCGAGGTCGCCACGCCCGACGTGCCGGCGACCAGCCACCCGCTGCCGATGACCAACGTGTTCCGCCCGGACGTGCCCGAGCAGCCGCTGACGCAGGCCGAGGCGCTGTCCGGCGCCCCCGCGTCGGAGGACGGCAAGTTCCTCGTCCCGCAGATCCTCGGGGAGGAGTGAGCATGCCCGAGAGCACCGACCTGACCCGGCTGTCCGCCGCGGACCTGGCCGACCGGCTGGCCGCCGGCGACGTGACGAGCGTCGAGGCGACCCAGGCCCACCTGGACCGGATCGCCGCCGTGGAGCCCGCGGTCCACGCCTACCTGCACGTCTCCGGCGAGGAGGCCCTGGCCACCGCGCGCGAGGTCGACGAGCGCCGGGCCGCCGGCGCCGACCTGCACCCGCTCGCGGGCGTGCCGATCGCCGTCAAGGACGTCGTCGTCACCAAGGGCCTGCCCACCACGGCCGGCTCGCGGATCCTCGAGGGCTGGGTGCCGCCGTACGACGCCACGCTCGTCGAGCGGATCAAGGCCGCCGGCCTGCCGATCCTCGGCAAGACCAACATGGACGAGTTCGCCATGGGGTCCAGCACCGAGCACTCGGCGTACGGCAACACCCACAACCCCTGGGACCTGGACCGGATCCCCGGCGGCTCGGGCGGCGGCTCCGCCGCGGCGGTCGCGGCCTACGAGGCCCCGCTGGCCATCGGCACCGACACCGGCGGCTCGATCCGCCAGCCGGGCGCCGTCACCGGCACGGTCGGCGTCAAGCCCACCTACGGCTCGGTGTCCCGGTACGGCCTGATCGCGCTGGCCTCGTCGCTCGACCAGGCCGGCCCGGTCACCCGCACCGTCCTCGACTCCGCGCTGCTGCACGAGCTGATCGGCGGGCACGACCCGCGCGACTCCACCTCGATCCCCGAGCCGCTGCCCGGCCTGGTCGCCGCGGCCCGCCAGGGCGCCACCGGCGACCTCACCGGCGTCCGCGTCGGCGTGGTCCGCGAGCTGCAGGGCGAGGGCTACCAGCCCGGCGTCCAGGCGCGGTTCGAGGAGTCGCTGGAGCTGCTCCGCGGCGCCGGCGCGGAGATCGTCGAGGTCTCCTGCCCGCACTTCGAGTACGCGCTCGGCGCGTACTACCTGATCCTGCCGAGCGAGGCCTCCAGCAACCTGGCCAAGTTCGACGGCATGCGGTTCGGCCTGCGCGTCGAGCCCGCCGAGGGCCCCGTCACCGCCGAGCGCGTGATGGCCGCGACCCGCGGCGCCGGCTTCGGCGACGAGGTCAAGCGCCGGATCATCCTCGGCACCTACGCCCTGTCGGCCGGCTACTACGACGCCTACTACGGCAGCGCGCAGAAGGTCCGCACGCTGATCCAGCGCGACTTCGCGCACGCGTTCGCGCAGGCCGACGTGCTGGTCTCGCCGACGGCGCCGACCACGGCGTTCAAGCTCGGCGAGAAGCTGGACGACCCGCTGGCGATGTACCTCAACGACGTCGCCACCATCCCGGCCAACCTGGCCGGCGTGCCCGGCATGTCGCTGCCCAACGGCCTGTCCGACGACGGCCTGCCCGTCGGCTTCCAGGTGCTGGCCCCCGCCAAGGCGGACGACCGGCTGTACCGGGTGGGTGCGGCGCTCGAGGCGCTGCTGGAGAAGAACTGGGGCGGGCCGCTGCTGGCGAAGGCCCCCGAGCTGGAGGTGGGCGAGTGAGCACCCAGACCGTCGACCTGGTCGACTACGACGAGGCCGTGGCCCGGTTCGACCCGGTCATCGGCATCGAGGTGCACGTCGAGCTCGGCACCCGCACCAAGATGTTCGACGCCGCGCCGCAGACCTTCGGCGACGAGCCCAACACCGCGGTCACGCCGGTGTCGCTCGGCCTGCCGGGCGCGCTGCCCGCGGTGAACGGCACCGCCGTGGAGTACGCCATCCGGATCGGCCTGGCGCTGAACTGCCAGATCGCGGAGTCCTGCCGGTTCGCCCGGAAGAACTACTTCTACCCGGACGTCCCGAAGAACTTCCAGACCTCCCAGTACGACGAGCCCATCGCGCACGACGGCTACCTGGACGTCGAGCTCGAGGACGGCACCGTGTTCCGCGTGGAGATCGAGCGCGCGCACATGGAGGAGGACGCCGGCAAGAACACCCACGTCGGCGGCAGCACCGGCCGGATCCAGGGCGCCGAGTACTCGCTGGTGGACTACAACCGCGCGGGCATCCCCCTGGTGGAGATCGTCACCAAGCCGATCACCGGCGCCGGCGAGCGCGCCCCCGAGGTCGCGCGCGCCTACGTGCAGACCCTGCGGGACATCTTCCGGGCGCTCGGCGTCTCGGAGGCCCGGATGGAGCGCGGCAACGTCCGCGCCGACGTCAACGTGTCGCTGCGGCCCACGCCGACCTCGCCCCTGGGCACCCGCACCGAGACCAAGAACGTCAACTCGTTCCGGTCCGTGGAGCGCTCCGTGCGGTACGAGATCAGCCGCCAGGCCGCGATCCTCGACGCCACCGGCACGGTCACCCAGGAGACCCGGCACTGGCACGAGGACACCGGCATCACCACGGCCGGGCGCGTGAAGTCCGACGCCGAGGACTACCGGTACTTCCCGGAGCCCGACCTGGTGCCCGTCGCGCCGGACCGCGCGTGGGTCGAGGAGATCCGCGCGAACCTGCCCGAGCTGCCCGCCGCCCGCCGGCGCCGGCTGCAGGGCGACTGGGGCTACGCCGACGCCGAGATGCGCGACGTGGTGAACGCCGGCGCGATCGAGCTGATCGAGGCCACCGTCGCCGCGGGCGCCAGCCCCGCCGCCGCCCGCAAGTGGTGGATGGGCGAGCTCGCCCGCACCGCCAAGACGCAGGAGGTCGAGCTCGGCGAGCTGCCGATCACCCCGGCGCAGATCGGCCAGCTGCAGCAGCTCGTCGACGCCGGGCGGATCAACGACAAGCTCGCGCGCCAGGTCCTCGAGGGCGTGCTCGCGGGGGAGGGCGACCCGGAGGCGGTCGTCGTCGCCCGCGGCCTGGAGGTCGTCTCCGACGACGGCCCGCTGCTGGAGGCCATCGACGCGGCCCTCGCGGCGCAGCCCGACATCGCGGACAAGATCCGGTCCGGCAACCTCGGCCCGGTGGGCGCGATCATCGGCGCGGTCATGAAGGCCACCCGCGGCCAGGCCGACGCCGGGCGCGTGCGCGAGCTCGTGCTGGAGCGCGTCGCGCAGGGCTGACCCGCGCACCACGACGGCGCGGCCCCGGACACCCGGGGCCGCGCCGTCGTCGCGTC
>JAPSIJ010000020.1 GCA_031178805.1 Cellulomonas sp.
AGCAGGAAGCCGTGCGCGGCGTCCGGCTGCGCCAGCCGGTCGCGCACCATCGCGTTGGTGACCTCGTCCGGGACGAGCTCGCCGCGCGCGGTGAACTCCTGCGCGGTGCGGCCCAGCTCGGTGCCGCCGGTGATGTTGGCGCGGAAGATGTCGCCGGTCGAGATCGCCGGCACGCCCAGCTGCTCGGCGAGGCGCGCCGCCTGGGTGCCCTTGCCGGCCCCGGGGGGGCCGAGCAGGACGAGGCGGGCGGTCGGGGCGGAGCTCATCGGAGGAACCCTTCGTAGTGGCGCTGCTCGAGCTGCGACTGGATCTGCTTCACCGTCTCCAGGCCGACGCCGACCACGATCAGGATGGACGAGCCGCCGAACGGGATGTTGGTGCCCACCCCGAGGACGATGAAGGCGAGGGTCGGGATCAGCGCGACCAGCGCGAGGTAGATGGACCCGGGTGCCGTGATGCGGGTGATCACGTAGTCCAGGTACTCGGCCGTGGGCCGGCCGGCGCGGATGCCGGGGATGAACCCGCCGTACCGCTTCATGTTGTCGGCGACCTCGTCCGGGTTGAACGTGATGGCCGTGTAGAAGTAGCAGAAGAAGATGATCAGCACGACGTACAGCGCGATGTGCAGCGGCGCGTCGGTGGCGGCGAGGTTGTTCGCGACCCACTGCCGCCAGCCGGCGGTCTGGTCGCCGAAGCCGGCGAGCAGCGCGGGCACCTGCAGCAGCGAGGACGCGAAGATCACCGGGATGATGCCGGCCATGTTGATCTTGATCGGGATGTAGGTCGAGGACCCGCCGTAGGTGCGGCGGCCGACCATGCGCTTGGCGTACTGCACCGGGATGCGGCGCTGGGACTGCTCGACGAAGACGACCAGCGCGATGACCAGGACGATGATCGCCATCACGATCAGGAACGCGCCGATGCCGCCGGAGCCGCCCGCGATCGACCACATCGCGCCCGGGAAGGTCGCGGCGATCGAGGTGAAGATGAGCAGCGACATGCCGTTGCCGACGCCGCGCTCGGTGATGAGCTCGCCCAGCCACATGATCAGGCCGGTGCCCGCGGTCATCGTGACGATCATCAGCAGCGTCGTCGGGATGCTGGAGTCCGGGATCACGTCCACGCCGCAGCCCGGGAACAGCTGCCCGTTGCGCGCGGTGATGATGACCGTCGTCGACTGCAGGACCGCCAGGCCGATCGTCAGGTAGCGGGTGTACTGCGTGAGCTTCGCGGTGCCGGACTGGCCCTCCTTGTGCAGGGCCTCGAACCGCGGGATCACCACGCGCAGCAGCTGGATGATGATGCTCGCCGTGATGTACGGCATGATCCCCAGCGCGAACACGGACAGCTGCAGCAGCGCGCCGCCGCTGAACAGGTTCACCAGGCCGAGCAGGTTGTTGTCGCCCGACTCCGCGGCCTCGATGCAGACCTGCACGTTGGGGTAGGACACGCCCGGCGTCGGCAGGAACGAGCCGATCCGGAAGATCACCATGATCCCGATCGTGAACAGCAGCTTGCGCCGCAGGTCGGGTGTCCTGAACGCCCGCACGAATGCGCTGAGCACGTGTCCTCCTGCTCCGCCGAAGCGGGATGTCGTCTGACCGGCGCGGGCTCTGTCCGCCCGCGTCGTCGTCGGCCGGGCGGTGGACCGCCCGACACCCTGCCGAACCCTAACGGACTTCGGGCGCGGGACGGGCATCGCCCCCGCACCTACCGGGGACCGCCGTGGGGGCCGGACGGCCCCGGAAACGCCGGACGGGGCCGGCGGGGGCGTGGAGCCCACCGCCGACCCCGTCCGTCGGGATCAGTCCTGCGCGACGCTGCCGCCGGCGGCCAGGATCTTGTCCTTGGCCGAACCGGAGTACGCGTCCACGGCCACGGTCAGCGCGACCGTGAGCTCGCCGGTGCCGAGCACCTTGACCGGGGCGCCCTTGCGGACGGCACCCTTGGCCACGAGGTCGGCCACCGTGACGTCGCCGCCCTGGGGGTACAGCGCCGACAGCTTGTCCAGGTTCACGACCTGGTACTCGACCCGGAACGGGTTCTTGAAGCCGCGGAGCTTGGGCAGCCGCATGTGCAGCGGCATCTGCCCGCCCTCGAAGCCGCCGGGCACCTGGTAGCGGGCCTTGGTGCCCTTGGTGCCACGACCGGCCGTCTTGCCCTTGGACGCCTCACCACGACCCACGCGGGTCTTGGCGGTCTTGGCGCCCGGGGCCGGACGGAGGTGGTGCACCTTGAGGGTGCCGCCGGCGCCCTCGGTCTGCGCCTGCTCCGCCTTCTCCGCCTTCGGCGCGGCCTTGGCCGGGGCCTTGGCCTTCGCCGCCGGCTTCTCGTCCGCCGCCGCCTCGGCCTTGGCCTTGGTGGTGCGGGTCGCCGGCTTCTTGGCGGCGGGCTTCTCGGCGGCCGACTCGGTGGTCGTCGCCTTCTTCGCCCGCGTGGTCTTCGGAGCCGCGGCAGCGGTCTCCTCGACCTTCTCGGTCTCCTTCTCCGCCATCGTCACTCCACCTCCTCGACCGCGACGAGGTGCGTCACCGTCTGGACCATGCCGCGGATCTCAGGGCGGTCCTCCTTGACGACGACGTCGCCGATCCGCTTCAGGCCCAGGGTGCGCAGCGTGTCGCGCTGGTTCTGCTTGCCGCCGATGGCGGACCTGGTCTGGGTCACCTTGAGGCGGGCCATCACGCACCCACCTTCTCGGTCTTGGCCGCACGGCCGGCAGCCTGCGCCTTGAGCAGCGGCGCCGGGGCGACGTGCTCGAGCGGCAGGCCACGGCGGGCGGCGACGGCGGCCGGCTCCTCGAGACCCTGCAGCGCCGCCACCGTGGCGTGCACGATGTTGATGGCGTTGGAGGAGCCGAGGGACTTCGACAGGATGTCGTGCACGCCGGCGCACTCCAGCACCGCACGCACCGGACCACCGGCGATCACACCGGTACCCGGCGACGCGGGACGCAGGAAGACGACGCCGGCCGCGGCCTCACCCTGGATGGGGTGCGGGATGGTGCCCTGGATGCGGGGGACGCGGAAGAAGTTCTTCTTCGCCTCCTCGACACCCTTCGCGATCGCGGCGGGCACCTCCTTGGCCTTGCCGTAGCCGACACCGACCGTGCCGTCGCCGTCACCGACGACGACCAGGGCGGTGAAGCTGAACCGGCGGCCGCCCTTGACGACCTTGGCCACGCGGTTGATGGAGACGACGCGCTCGAGGAACGCGCTCTTCTCGGCGGCGTCGCCCCGACGGCCGTCGCGACGACCGCCGTCGCGGCGGTCACCGCCGCCCTGGGGAGCGCCCGTGTTGCTGCGCTGAGGAGCAGCCATCAGTGGATCCTCTTCTTCCGTGCGGGAATGGTCGTCGTCACAGCGCCAGACCGCCTTCGCGGGCGGCGTCGGCGACCGCAGCCACCCGTCCGTGGTACTTGTTGCCGCCGCGGTCGAAGACCACCGCGTCGATGCCCGCCGCCTTGGCGCGCTCGGCGATCAGCTCGCCGACGCGACGCGCCTTGGCGGTCTTGTCGCCCTCGGCGCCCCGCAGGTCCGCCTCGAGCGTCGAGGCCGACACCAGGGTGCGGCCCACGGCGTCGTCGACGACCTGCGCGACGAGGTTGCGGTTCGACCGGGTGACGACCAGGCGCGGACGCGCGGCGGTGCCGGCGACCTTCTTGCGCAGCCGCAGGTGGCGGCGCTTGCGCGAGATGAACTTGCCCTTGCCCTTGATGGTGATCGCCATGGCTTACTTACCAGCCTTTCCGACCTTGCGGCGGACGTTCTCGCCGGCGTAGCGCACACCCTTGCCCTTGTACGGCTCGGGCTTGCGGATCTTGCGGATGTTGGCGGCGACCTCGCCCACCTGCTGCTTGTCGATGCCGGCCACCGAGAACTTGGTGGGGCTCTCGACCGCGAAGGTGATGCCGGCGGGCGGCGTCACGGACACGGGGTGGCTGAAGCCGAGCGCGAACTCGAGCGCGTCACCCTTGGCCGCCACGCGGTAACCCGTGCCGACGATCTCCAGCTTCTTCTCGTAGCCGGCGGTCACGCCGGTCACGAGGTTCGCCAGGAGGGTGCGCGTGAGGCCGTGCAGCGACCGCGACAGGCGCTCGTCGTTGGGACGGGTGACCACGAGGGCCCCGTCCTCGTCGCGAGCGACCTCGATGGGGGACGCCACGGTGTGCGTGAGGGTGCCCTTCGGGCCCGTCACCGTCACCACGGCTCCGTTGATGGACACATCCACGCCGGCCGGGACCGTGACGGGGATTCTGCCGATACGAGACATTGGCTAGCTCCTTTCCGTCTCGGACTTACCAGACGTAGGCGAGGACTTCCCCACCCACGCCCTTCTTGGCGGCCTGCTTGTCCGTCAGGAGACCGGAGGACGTGGACAGGATCGCCACGCCCAGGCCACCGAGGACCTTCGGCAGGTTGGTGGACTTCGCGTACACCCGGAGGCCGGGCTTCGACACGCGCTTGATGCCGGCGAGCGCACGCTCGCGGCTCGGGCCGTACTTCAGCTCGACCACGAGGCTCTTGCCCACGCGGGCGTCCTCGACGGTCCAGCCGGAGATGTACCCCTCGGCCTGCAGGATCTCCGCGATGTGCGACTTCAGCTTCGAGTACGGGATGGTCACCGTGTCGTGGTGCGCCGAGTTCGCGTTGCGCAGACGCGTCAGGAAGTCTGCGATCGGGTCGGTCATCGTCATGGGGGCTATCGCCCTTCCTCGCCGTGGTTTCCGCGGAGCCCGCCCCGGGGGGCGGGCGTCCGCGGACCTGCGACGTCGTTGGTTACCAGCTGCTCTTGGTCACACCGGGGAGCTGACCCGCGTGGGCCATCTCGCGCACGCAGATCCGGCACAGGCCGAACTTGCGGTACACCGAGTGCGGACGACCGCACCGCTGGCACCGGGTGTAGGCCCGCACGGCGAACTTCTGCTTGCCCGCGGCCTTGTTGATCAGGGCGGTCTTCGCCATGTCAGTCCTCCTTGAAGGGGAAGCCGAGGTGCTTCAGGAGCGCCCGGCCCTCCGCGTCGGTCGTGGCGGTGGTGACCACCGTGATGTCCATGCCGCGGACGCGGTCGATGCGGTCCTGGTCGATCTCGTGGAACATCGACTGCTCGGTGAGGCCGAACGTGTAGTTGCCGTGGCCGTCGAACTGCTTCGGCGACAGCCCGCGGAAGTCGCGGATGCGCGGCAGCGCGGTCGACAGCAGGCGGTCCAGGAACTCCCAGGACCGGTCGCCGCGCAGCGTGACGTGCGCGCCGATCGGCATGCCCTCGCGCAGCTTGAACTGCGCGATGGACTTCCGGGCCTTGGTGACCTGCGGCTTCTGGCCCGTGATGAGCTGGAGGTCGCGGATGGCGCCCTCGATCAGCTTCGAGTCCTTGGCCGCGTCGCCCACACCCATGTTCACGACGACCTTCACCAGGCGCGCGACCTGGTTCACGTTCTCGTGGCCGAACTCCTCGCGGAGGGCGGTGCGGATCGACTCGTTGTACCGGGCCTTCAGGCGCGGCAGCGGGTAGGCCCGCGTGGTCTCGTCGGTGGCGGTCATCAGATGTCCTTACCGGAACGCTTGGCGACGCGGACCCGCACGGTGCGGGTCCGGCCGTCGCGCTCGACCTGCTCGGTGCGGTAGCCGACCCGGGTGCCTCGCTTGGTCTCCGGGTCCACCAGCATCACGTTGCTGATGTGGATGGGGGCCTCGACCGTCTCGATGCCACCGGTGCGGGAGCCGCGCTGGCTCTGCCCCACCTTGGTGTGCTTCGTGACGCGGTGGATGCCCTCGACGAGCACCCGGTCCCGGTCCGTGAGGACCTCGAGGACGCGCCCCTGCTTGCCCCGGTCCTTGCGGGAGCCGGAGATGACGACCACCAGGTCGCCCTTCTTGATCTTCGCCATGGTCAGAGCACCTCCGGAGCCAGCGAGATGATCTTCATGAACTTCTTGTCGCGCAGCTCGCGGCCCACGGGACCGAAGATGCGGGTCCCGCGCGGCTCGCCGTCGTTGCGGAGGATCACCGCGGCGTTCTCGTCGAACTTGATGTACGAGCCGTCCACGCGCCGGCGCTCCTTGCGGGTGCGCACGACGACCGCCTTGACGACGTCGCCCTTCTTGACGTTGCCGCCCGGGATCGCGTCCTTGACGGTGGCGACGATGACGTCACCGATACCGGCGTAGCGACGGCCCGACCCACCGAGCACACGGATGCAGAGGATCTCCTTCGCACCCGTGTTGTCGGCGACCCGAAGTCGCGACTCCTGCTGAATCATCTACAGAACTCCTGTCGTCTGCCGGTTCTCACCGCGAGGGTGAGCCTGGCCGAACGGATATGTGGTGAGGAGGCGGACGAACTACTTCGCCTTCTCGAGGATCTCCACCAGGCGCCACCGCTTGGTCGCGGACAGCGGGCGGGTCTCCATGATGAGGACGAGGTCGCCGACACCGGCCGAGTTGGCCTCGTCGTGGACCTTGACCTTGCTCGTCCGCCGGATGACCTTGCCGTAGAGCGGGTGCTTGACCCGGTCCTCGACCTCGACCACGACGGTCTTGTCCATCTTGTCGCTGACCACGTAGCCACGCCGCGTCTTGCGGTACGGGCGGCTCTCCGCGAGGGCGGTGGTGGCCTCGTTGGTGTTCTCAGTCATCGAGTCCTCACTCGCTCGCCGTGGGGGCGGTCCGGATGCCGAGCTCGCGCTCGCGCAGGATCGTGTAGATCCGCGCGATGTCGCGACGCACGGCCTTGAGGCGCCCGTGGCTCTCGAGCTGGCCGGTGGCCGACTGGAACCGCAGGTTGAACAGCTCCTCCTTGGCCTTCTTCAGCTCGGCCACGAGGCGCTCGTCGTCGAAGGCGTCCAGCTCGCTGGGAGCCAGGTCCTTGGTGCCGATAGCCATCAGTTACCACCCTCGCGAACCACGAAACGGGTCTTCATCGGGAGCTTGTGCTGCGCGCGGCGCATGGCCTCGCGAGCCAGCGGCTCCGGGACGCCGGCGAGCTCGAACATCACTCGGCCGGGCTTGACGTTGGCGATCCACCACTCGGGCGAGCCCTTGCCGGAACCCATGCGGGTCTCGGCGGGCTTCTTCGTGAGCGGACGGTCCGGGTAGATGTTGATCCAGACCTTGCCGCCACGCTTGATGTGGCGGGTCATCGCGATACGCGCAGCCTCGATCTGCCGGTTGGTGACGTAGGCGGGCTCGAGAGCCTGGATGCCGTACTCACCGAAGGCGATCGACGTGCCACCGGTCGCGGCGCCGGAGCGCCCGGGGTGGTGCTGCTTGCGGTGCTTCAGCCGGCGCGGGATCAGCACGGCTCAGGCCTCCGTTCCGGTCTCGGGAGCGGTCGTCTCCGCCGGGGCGGCAGCCGGGGCGGCGGCCTCGGCCGCGGGGGCCTCGGTCCGCTCGTTCCGGCGGCCACCGCCGCGCGGGCCGCGGTCGCCACCACGCTCGCCACGGTCCGCACGCGGACCACGGTTCTGGCGCGGGGCCTGCGTGGCCTGCTCGCGGGCGAACTCGCGCTCGGTCATGTCGCCCTTGTAGACCCAGACCTTCACGCCGATGCGGCCGAAGGTCGTGCGGGCCTCGAAGAAGCCGTAGTCGATGTTCGCGCGGAGCGTGTGCAGCGGCACCCGGCCCTCGCGGTAGAACTCCGTGCGGCTCATCTCCGCGCCGCCGAGGCGGCCGGAGACCTGCACGCGGATGCCCTTGGCGCCGGCGCGCTGCGCGGACTGCATGCCCTTGCGCATCGCACGACGGAACGACACGCGGCTCGCGAGCTGCTCGGCGATGCCCTGGGCGACCAGCTGGGCCTCGATCTCGGCGTTCTTCACCTCGAGGATGTTCAGCTGGACCTGCTTGCCCGTCAGCTTCTCGAGCTCGCCGCGGATGCGGTCGGCCTCGGCGCCACGGCGACCGATGACGATGCCCGGGCGCGCCGTGTGGATGTCGACGCGCACGCGGTCACGCGTCCGCTCGATCTCCACCTTGGCGATGCCCGCGCGCTCGAGACCGGTGCTCATGAGCTTGCGGATCTGGACGTCCTCGCGGACGTAGTCGCGGTACCGCTGACCCGGCTTGGTCGAGTCGGCGAACCACCGCGAGCGGTGGTCGGTCGTGATGCCCAGGCGGTACCCGAGCGGGTTGACCTTCTGTCCCACTGTCAGGCCCTTCCCTTCGTCTCACGCTCGGCGACGACCACGGTGATGTGGCTCGTGCGCTTGAGGATCTGGCTCGCGCGGCCCTGCGCCCGGGGGCGGAACCGCTTGAGGGTCGGACCCTCGTCGACGTACGCCTCCGCGACGTACAGGTCGCTCTCGTCGAAGCGCACGCCGTCGCGCTTGGCGCCCTCGCGGGCGTTCGCGATCGCGGACTCGACGACCTTGAGGACCGTCTCACCAGCGGCCTGCGGCGCGAACTTCAGCGTCGACACGGCCTCGCCGGCCTGCTTGCCACGGATGAGGTCCACGACGCGCCGGGCCTTCTGGGGCGTGACGCGGACGAACCGCGCCTTCGCCTTGGCTTCCATTGCTGTCCTGCCTTCTTGTCTCTGCCGTCAGGGCAGTCGCCTGGCTGACCCGGGGGTCAGCGGCGACGGCCCTTCCGGTCGTCCTTCTCGTGGCCGCGGAACGTGCGCGTCGGGGCGAACTCGCCGAGCTTGTGCCCGACCATCGACTCCGTCACGAACACCGGCGTGTGCTTGCGGCCGTCGTGCACCGCGAACGTGTGGCCGAGGAAGTCCGGCGTGATCATCGAGCGGCGGGACCACGTCTTGATGACGTTCTTGGACCCGGCCGCGTTCTGCGCGTCGACCTTCTTCTGCAGGTGGCCGTCGACGAAGGGCCCCTTCTTCAGGCTGCGAGGCATATCGCTAGGCTCCTATCAGCGCTTCTTGCCGGTGCGGCGGCGACGGACGATGAGCTTGTCGCTCGGCTTGTTCGGACGACGCGTGCGGCCCTCCGGCTGGCCCCAGGGGCTCACCGGGTGACGACCACCGGACGTCTTGCCCTCACCACCACCGTGCGGGTGGTCGATCGGGTTCATCGCGACACCACGGACGGAGGGGCGCTTGCCCTTCCAGCGCATGCGGCCGGCCTTGCCCCAGTTGATGTTCGACTGCTCGGCGTTGCCGACCTCGCCGATCGTGGCGCGGCAGCGCAGGTCGACGTTCCGGATCTCGCCGGACGGCATGCGCAGCTGCGCGTACGGGCCGTCCTTCGCCACCAGCTGCACCGACGCACCGGCCGAGCGGGCGATCTTCGCGCCGCCACCGGGCTTCAGCTCGATGGCGTGGATGACCGTACCGGTCGGGATGTTGCGCAGCGGCAGGTTGTTGCCGGGCTTGATGTCGGCACCGGCACCGTTCTCGATGACGTCGCCCTGCTTCAGCTTGTTCGGCGCGATGATGTAGCGCTTCTCGCCGTCCGCGTAGTGCAGGAGCGCGATGCGCGCCGTGCGGTTGGGGTCGTACTCGATGTGCGCGACCTTGGCCGGCACGCCGTCCTTGTCGTGGCGACGGAAGTCGATCACGCGGTAGGCACGCTTGTGGCCACCGCCCTGGTGCCGCATGGTGACGCGGCCGGTCGAGTTGCGACCACCGGTCTTGTGCAGCGGACGGACCAGCGACTTCTCCGGCTCCGAGCGCGTGATCTCGACGAAGTCGGCGACGCTGGCGCCGCGGCGGCCCGGCGTCGTCGGCTTGTACTTACGGATTCCCATGGGGATCTGTCCTCAATCTGCTCTCAGGCCCGGTCAGCCGACCGGTCCGCCGAAGATGTCGATCGTGCCCTCGCGGAGGGTGACGACCGCGCGCTTCGTGTCCTTGCGCTTGCCCATGCCGAACTTCGTCCGCCGGGACTTGCCCTTGCGGTTGATCGTGTTCACGGACTCGACCTTGACCGAGAAGACCTGCTCGACCGCGATCTTGATCTCGGTCTTGTTGGCACGGGGGTCCACGACGAAGGTGTACTTGCCCTCGTCGAGCAGCCCGTAGCTCTTCTCCGACACGACCGGCGCGATCAGGATGTCGCGGGGGTCCTTGGCGACGGCGGTCACTTGGCGTCCTCCTCGGCCTCGGACGACGTCGCGACGGCGGTCGCAGCGCGGCCCTTGGCGGGGCCGGCGAGGAACGTGTCGAGCGCGCCCTGGGTGAACACGACGTCGTCGGAGACGAGCACGTCGTAGGTGTTGAGCTGGTCGGCGACGAGCAGGTGGACCCGCTCGACGTTGCGCAGCGACTTCCAGGCCAGCTCGTCCGCCCGCTCGACGACGACCAGCACGTGCTTGCGGCCGGAGAGCTGCTCCAGCACGGACACGGCGGCCTTGGTCGAGGGGACCGAGTCGACACCGAAGCCGGTGACGACGTGGACGCGACCGGCGCGGGCGCGGTCCGAGAGAGCACCGCGGAGCGCCGCGGCCTTCATCTTCTTCGGGGTCCGCTGCGAGTAGTCGCGGGGGGTCGGGCCGTGGACGGTGCCACCGCCGGCGAACTGCGGCGCACGGGTCGAGCCCTGGCGGGCGCGGCCGGTGCCCTTCTGCTTGTACGGCTTCTTGCCGCCACCACGGACCTCGCCACGCGTCTTCGTGTCGTGGGTGCCCTGGCGAGCCGCCGCGAGCTGCGCGACGACGACCTGGTGGATCAGCGGGATGTTCGTCTGGGCGTCGAACACCTCACCGGGCAGCTCGGCCGTGCCGGCCTTCTTGCCCGTGGTGTCGACGACGTCGACGGTCAGGGTCTCGGACATGAGGCTCATGCCCCCTTCACGGCGGTACGCACGACGACGACGCCACGCTTCGGGCCGGGAACCGCGCCCTTGAGCAGCAGCAGACCCTTCTCGGCGTCGACCGCGTGGACGGTCAGGTTCTGGGTGGTCTGACGGACGTGGCCCATCCGACCGGCCATGCGCAGGCCCTTGAAGACGCGCGACGGGGTCGACGCGCCACCGATGGAGCCCGGCTTGCGGTGGTTGCGGTGCGAACCGTGCGAGGCCGACACACCGGCGAAACCGTGGCGCTTCATGACACCGGCGGTGCCCTTGCCCTTGGTGGTGCCGATGACGTCGACCAGCGAGCCGGCCGCGAACGCCTCTGCGGTGATCTCCTGGCCGAGCGTGAACTCGGCGGCGTCGGAGGTCCGGATCTCGGCCACGTGCCGACGGGGGGTGACCCCCGCCTTCTCGAAGTGGCCCTTGAGCGGCTTGGTCACCTTGCGCGGGTCGATCTGGCCGGCGGCCAGCTGGATCGCGGAGTAACCGTCAGCCTCAGCGGAGCGCACCTGGGTCACGACGTTGGTGCCGACCTGAACCACGGTGACGGGGACGAGACGCCCATCGGCGTCCCAGACCTGCGTCATGCCGAGCTTCGTGCCGAGCACCGCCGTGACGGGGCGCGCGTTCTGCTGGGTAACCATGAAGATCAGTTCCTTCCCAGCGTCAGAGCTTGATCTCGATGTTCACGTCCGCGGGCAGGTCGAGACGCATGAGCGAGTCGACCGCCTTCGGCGTGGGATCGATGATGTCGATGAGCCGCTTGTGCGTACGCATCTCGAAGTGCTCGCGGCTGTCCTTGTACTTGTGGGGCGACCGGATGACGACGAAGACGTTCTTCTCCGTCGGGAGCGGCACCGGACCCACGACCGTCGCACCAGCGCGGCTCACCGTGTCGACGATCTTGCGCGCCGAGCTGTCGATGACCTCGTGGTCGTAGGACTTGAGCCGGATGCGGATCTTCTGTCCCGCCATGGCGTCGTCTGCTTCTCTCTCTCGAACTGCCTTGAGTCCGACCCCCGCACTCGGGCGTGTCGCTTCTTGCGACGTACCTTCGCGCCGGTCTCCGTCGGGCACGCGGGGCGCGCGCCGGCGGGGACGAGGTCGTTGTGGTGATGGAGTCCGACGCCGGGTGACCCCGCCGCTTGCTGCTGGACTCGCACGCGTCCCTGCCCTGACCGTGGAGGGCCCGGCACGCACGCGCGCAGGCACCCCCGTCGTCGGGCAACTTGTCTAGTGTGCCAGGCGGGGCGCCAAAGGTCCAACCGGACCTGCGTCACACCCGCATGATCACGGGCCGGCGGCGCCGTCGGGACCCGCACGCGGACCGGCGCACGCACCGGCCGCCCTCTCCCCCAACCCCGCGACGCGCCCCCGTGTTCCCTTGACCTGCACGCGGGGCGCGGCCATCGTCGTGGCACGGGACCCGCGACGGCGCGGGTCCACGACGGAAGGCCGACGCCGATGTCGCGCACCCCCGATCTCCCGTCCGCCCCGGCGCCCGCCCCGGACCCCGGGACCGCCCGCCGCGAGCCCGCCGCCGAGGACTGGCAGCGCGTCCGGGAGTCCGCCGAGTTCACCGGCCTGCGGCGCCGGTTCCGCCGGTTCGCGTTCCCGATGACCGCGGCGTTCCTGCTCTGGTACCTGCTCTACGTGCTGCTGTCCACGTACGCCGAGGACCTGATGGCCACGCCGGTCCTCGGCCGGCTCAACGTCGGCATCGTGCTCGGGCTCGGCCAGTTCGTCACCACGTTCCTGCTGACCTGGCTGTACGTGCGGCACGCCGACCGCAACCTCGACCCCGCCGCGGCCGCGCTGCGGGCCGAGCTGGAGGGCCGGGCCTGATGGACGTCGGCAACCCGCTGGTCAACATCCTCATCTTCGGCGCCTTCGTCGTCGTCACGCTCGTCGTCGTGGTCCGGGTGTCCCGGGGGCCGCGCCAGGCCGGCGACTTCTACCACGGCGGCCGCGCGTTCACGGGCCGGCAGAACGGCATCGCGATCGCGGGCGACTACCTGTCCGCCGCATCCTTCCTCGGCATCGCCGGCGCCGTCGCGGTCTACGGGTACGACGGGCTGCTGTACTCGATCGGCTTCCTGGTGGCCTGGCTCGTCGCCCTGCTGCTCGTCGCCGAGCCGCTGCGGAACACCGGCAAGTACACGATGGCCGACGTGCTGAGCTTCCGGATGCGGCAGCGCCCCGTCCGCACCGCCGCCGCCGTGTCCACCCTCGCCGTCTCGTTCTTCTACCTGCTCGCGCAGATGGCGGGCGCCGGCGGGCTCGTCGCCCTGCTGCTCGGCGTGCAGGACCAGCTCGGGCAGTCGCTGGTGATCGCCGTCGTCGGCGCGCTGATGATCGTCTACGTCCTGGTCGGCGGGATGAAGGGCACCACCTGGGTGCAGATCATCAAGGCGGTGCTGCTGATCGTCGGCGCCGGCCTGATGACCGTGTGGGTGCTCGTGCTGAACAACGGCAACCTGTCGAGCCTGCTGGACCGCGCCGCCCGGGACCACCCCGAGGGCGACCGCATCCTCGGGCCGATGCTGCAGTACGGGGCCTCGGACGCGTCGAAGCTCGGGTTCATCTCGCTGGCGATCGCCCTGGTGCTCGGCGCCGCCGGGCTGCCGCACGTGCTGATGCGGTTCTACACGGTGCCCAGCGCGCGTGAGGCCCGGCGGTCCGTGACCTGGGCGATCGGGCTGATCGGCGCGTTCTACCTGTTCACGCTGATCCTCGGGTTCGGCGCCGCGTACCTCGTCGGCGTCGACGAGATCCTCGCCGCGCCCGGCGGGGCCAACTCCGCCGCGCCGGCCCTGGCGTACGAGCTCGGCGGCACGCTGCTGCTCGGCGTGATCGCCGCCGTGGCGTTCGCGACGATCCTCGCCGTGGTCGCCGGCCTCACCATCACCGCCGCGGCGTCGTTCGCGCACGACGTCTACAACGGGGTGATCAAGCGCGGCACGGCCTCCCCCGAGCGGGAGGTCCGCGTCGCGCGGATCACGGCCGTGGTCGTCGGCCTGGTGTCGATCGTCGGCGGCGTGCTGGCGAACGGGCAGAACGTCGCGTTCCTGGTGTCGCTGGCGTTCGCCATCGCCGCCAGCGCCAACCTGCCGTCCATCCTGTTCTCGCTGTACTGGCGGCGGTTCAGCACCCGCGGCTGCGTGTGGAGCATCTACGGCGGCCTGCTGTCGGCACTGGTGCTGATCGCGTTCTCCCCCGTGGTCACCGGCTCGGAGACGGCGATGTTCCCGGGGCTCGACGTCGCGTGGTTCCCGCTGGCGAACCCGGCGCTGGTGTCGGTGCCGGTCGGGTTCCTCCTCGGCTGGCTCGGCACGGTGACCTCCGACGACGCCGACCAGGCCAGGGCGACCGAGATGGAGGTCCGCAGCCTCACGGGCGCCGGCGCGGAGCGCTGACCCGCCCGCGAGGGCGCAAGAGCCGCGACGACGGCGCACGAGATCTCGTGCGCCGTCGTCGCGGCGCTGCCGCCGTCGGGGCGTGCTCACGCGACGCCGGCGGCGGCGAGCGCGCGGCGGAGGGGGTCGGTGCGCCAGGCGTCGTCCCACGTCCACCGCACGACGCGGAGGCCGAGCGCGCGCAGCTGGTCCTCCCGCTGCTTCTCGGCCCACACGGCGTCCTCCGCGGCGCGACCGTCCGCCACGCCGTCGGCGCGGTACTTCAGCCGGCCGTCGAACTCGCCGACCACGCGCAGCCCCGGCCACCAGAAGTCGACCCGGGCCACCAGCTCGCCGCCGTCGCGCACCTCGTGCTGCAGCACCGGCAGCGGCAGCCCGAGCTCGTGCACCCGGGCACGGCTCAGCGACTCCCCGACCGACTCCGCGAGAGGCGAGGCCGCGGCCAGCACCCGCCGCGCCTGCCGGCTCCCCCGCTCGCCCCGGACCCGCTCCAGCTCCCGCTCGAGCGCGGCGTCGTCGACCAGGCCGGTGCGCAGCGCGTGGTCCGCCGCCACCAGCGCGCCGGCGAACGACCACGTGCGGGCCAGGTCCACCACGGTCCGCGCCGGGGTCGTGCAGCGCAGGCCGTCCACCGCCGACACCGCGGCCGCCCGCGACACGGTGTGCCGCCGCACCCCCGGCGTCGAGCGGCCGCCGCTGCGCCGGCCGACGAGCACGTGCACCGCCGGCGGCCACGACCCGAGCCGCGGCAGCCCGTGCAGCACCGCCGCGGAGTCGTGCGAGAACACCGGGTCGCGCAGCCGGCGCCCCGCGGCGAGCACCACCCGCCGGTAGCGTTCCGCCGGGTCGAGCGCCGCCCACTCGGCGGCGTCCGCGTACGCGCCGTACCGCACCCGCA
>JAPSIJ010000021.1 GCA_031178805.1 Cellulomonas sp.
ACGGCGACCGGGTGCAGTTCGCCGACGCCGACCTGTGGGACCCGCGCTGGACCGACGTGCTCGACGGCCGCCGGCCGCACGCCGTGCTGTCGTCCACCGCGCTGCACTGGCTGCCCGCCGACGTGCTCACCCGGGTGTACGCCGACGCGGCCCGGGTGCTGGAGCCGGGCGGCGTGCTGCTGAACGCGGACCACCTGCGCGCCCCGGTCGGCCGGCCGCTGTTCGAGGAGCTCGCGGCGCGGGACGACGCGGCCACCCAGGAGCGGGACCGCGCCGCCGGCGCGCTGACCTGGGACGGCTGGTGGGCCGAGCTGGTCGCCCACCCGCACTACGCGCCGCTGGCCGCCGAGCGGGAGCGCCGGTTCGCCGACCGCCCGGCCAACCCGGACCTGAGCCTGGCGTTCCACGTGGCCGCGCTGCAGGCGGCGCAGTTCGGCGAGGCCGGGCCGGTCTGGCAGCACCTCGATGACTACGTCGTCCTGGCCCGCCGCTGACCTGGGCCGCCGGGCCGCCGGGACGGCCGGCGCGCTGCTGGTGCTGGCCGCCGTCGTGGTCCTGGCGGTCGGCGCCGGCGGCGGCGAGATCACCTGGGCGCAGACCGCCCGGTCCCTGGCGGCCCACGCCGGGCTGCCGGTTTCGCCGCCACCCGGCCTGACGGACTCGGTGGTGTGGCAGCTGCGGGTGCCCCGCGTGCTGCTCGCCGCCGTGGCCGGCGCCGGGCTCGCCACCTGCGGGGCCGTGCTGCAGGCGGTGACCCGGAACGCGCTGGCGGAGCCGTACCTGCTCGGCGTCTCCTCCGGCGCGTCGACGGGCGCGGTGCTGGTCCTGGTCGCCGGCCTCGGCTCCGGCGCGGTGTCCCTGGCGGGCGGCGCGCTGGTCGGCGGCCTGACGGCGTTCGCTTTGGTGCTCGCGCTGCTCGGCCGGGGGTCGGCGGGCGCGAGCCGGCTCGTGCTCACCGGCGTGGTCGTGGGGCAGCTGTTCTCCGCCGTGACGTCGCTCGTGCTGCTCGGCTGGGGCGACGCGGACAGCACCCGCGGGCTGACCTACTGGCTGGTCGGGTCGCTGGCCGCCGCCCGGTGGCCCGCCGTGCTGCTCTGCGCCGCGGTCACGGCGGTGGCGCTGGTGGTGCTGCGGGTGGTCGCCGCGGACCTGGACGCCTTCGCGTTCGGCACCCGGACGGCCGAGTCGCTCGGCGTGCCGGTGGCCGCGGTGCGGCGCACCGCCCTGGTGACGACGGCGGCGATGACCGCGGTGGTGGTGGCGAGCGTCGGCGCCATCGGGTTCGTCGGCCTGATCGTGCCGCACGCGGTGCGCGCGCTGGTCGGCCCGCTGCACCGGGTGCTGCTGCCGGTGAGCGCCGTGGGCGGCGCGGTGTTCCTGGTGCTCGCCGACACGGTCGGCCGGATCGCCCTCGCGCCGCGCCAGCTGCCGGCGGGCGTGGTGACGGCGCTGCTCGGGGTGCCGGCGTTCCTGGCGGTCCTGCACCGCCGGGAGCGGTCGTGACCGCCGCCGGCCCGCGCGCGGTGCCGGTCGCCGCCCGCGGGCTGACGGTGCGGGTGCGCGGCCGGGCGGCCCCGCTGCTCGACGCCGTGGACCTCGCCGCGCCCGCGGGCCGGGTCACCGCCCTGGTCGGGCCGAACGGCTCGGGGAAGTCGACGCTGCTCGGCTGCCTCGCCGGGTCGGGGGCGGCGCAGGCCGGGGCGGTGCTGCTCGACGGCCGGGCCCTGGCGACCGTCCCCCGGGCGGAGCGGGCGCGGACGGTGGCCGTGATGGAGCAGAGCGCGGACACCGACACCGACCTGACGGTGGCCGACGTGGTGGCCCTCGGCCGGCTCCCGCACCGGGGGCGGCTGTCCGCGCCGGGCGCCCGGGACGGCGCGGTGTGCGCCGCCGCGCTCGCCACGGTCGGGCTCGGCGACGCGGGCCGGCGCCGGTGGCGGACGCTGTCCGGCGGCGAGCGGCAGCGGGTGCACGTGGCGCGGGTGCTCGCCCAGGAGCCGGCGGTGCTGCTCCTCGACGAGCCGACCAACCACCTGGACGTGCAGCACCAGCACGAGCTGCTGGCCCTGCTCGGCCGCACCGGCCTGACCGTCGTGGTGGTGCTGCACGACCTCGCGCTCGCCGCCCGGTACTGCGACGCGCTCGTCGTGCTGCACGAGGGCCGGGTGCACGGCGCGGGCACGCCCGCCGAGGTGCTGACCCCGGCGCTGCTGCGCCGGGTGTTCGGGGTGACCGCGGAGGTCACCGCGGCCGGCGACCGGGTGCGGGTGGAGGTGACCGGGCCGGCGGCGGGCTGACCCGCGGCCGCGCGGTCCGGTGGTCAGGGGCGGGGGTCGACCCGCCGCCACGGCTTGTCGTCGCGGCGGCGGCCCATCCCCGCCGCGCAGCGGGGGCAGACCCGCTCGACCCGGTCGGCCGTGCCGCCCGTGGCGGGCTGCACGTCGGGCCACCGCACGTGCGGGAACCGCAGCAGCGAGGAGCGGTGCAGCGACAGCCCGCAGACGGTCTCGTTCCGGCCGGGCTCCCAGGCGTGCACCTCCCCGGCGGGGGCGCGGACGCCGTCGGGGTCGGTCCACTGGCTGGAGGCCGCGACGGCGGCGGACTTCGGGCGGGGCACCCCTCCGACGCTAGCCACGCCGCGCCGGACCGCCACCGGAACGGCGACCCGGGTCAGGCGGGCGCGGCGCCCGGGTCGTCGGCGAGCACCGCGGCGCAGGCGGCGAGCAGCCGCCCGCGCAGCTCCTGCGCGGCGCGGGCGAACCCGCGCTGGCGCCGGACGTACTCGGCCTTGCCCTCCGGCGTCTCGATCGCGAGGGCCGCCAGCCCGTAGGACGAGACGTCGTACGGCGAGGCCTGCATGTCCACGACCCGGATCTCCCGGGCGAGCGCGAAGGCGTCGAGCAGCAGGTCGCCCGGGACGGCGGGGCCGAGCTTGAGCGCCCACTTGTACAGGTCCATGTTCGCGTGCAGGCAGCCGGGCTGCTCCATCGCGACCTGGGTCTCCCGGGACGGCTGCAGGGTGTTGCGCGGGGCGGCGTCCGGCGTGAAGAACCGGAAGGCGTCGATGTGGGTGCACCGGATCCGGTGCGCCTCCACCACCGCGTCGGTGCCGGCGCCGCCGAGGCGCAGCGGGAGGCGGTGCCGGTGCGCGTCGTCGCCCTCGCGGTAGACCATCGCCCACTCGTGCAGCCCGAAGCAGCCGGTGGCCGCGGGCCGGCGGGCGGTCGCCCCGACCAGCGCGTGCACGTACCGCACGGTGCTGCCGCGGTCGGCGAGGAAGGCCGGGACGTCGAGCGCCACCGTGCCGTCGGAGGCCGTGCGGTACCAGCGCCACCCCGCGTGCGGCGGGCCGTCGTCCGGGCCGCCGACCGGGTCCGCGGCGAGGGCGACGCCCGCGCCGGGGTGCCAGCGGCGCAGCTGCGCCGGCTTCGCCGGGTAGTACTCGAACAGGAAGTCCTCGATCGCGTGCCGCTCCCCGCGGGCGCGCCGGGCCCGGTGGCCGGCGGTCAGCGCGTCCGCCCGCGCCGCGTGCGCCGCCGCGCGCTCGCGCCAGGCCGCCGGGTCGAGGACGGCGGCGGGCACGGCGGCGGGACCGGCCGCGGGACCGGGCGCGGGACCGGGCCCGGCCGCGGCGGCCGGTCCGGCCACGGCGGGGTCGGTGACGGTCATGACGTCCAGGGTAGGTTCCGCCGGCGGCGTGCCCGACCGCCGAGCCGGACGGCCGGGGTGCCCCGCGCCGGGGCGGTCAGCACCGCGAGGCAGGCGACGACGAGGCCGACCCCGACCCAGCCGGCCACGGGCAGCCGCTCCCCCACGACCACCACCGCCAGGACGGCGGCCACGACCGGCTCGAGCAGCGTGAGCGTCGTGGCGGTGCTCACCGGCACCCGGGCCAGCCCCCAGCCGAACAGCACGTAGCCGGCGAACATCGGCACCAGCGCCATGTAGGCCCCGACCGCCGCGGCGCCCCACGAGTCCAGCAGCGGCGCGCCGGTCACCGCGAGCACCGGCAGCAGCAGCACGCCGCCGACCCCGAACACGGCCCCCATCGCCGCCCGCGACGGGACGCCGGCGCGCATCAGCCGGTGCGCCACCCACGAGTACAGGGCGTAGGTCAGCCCGGCGACGAGACCGAGCGCGACGCCGAGGGCCGACTCCCCCGCCGTCGGGCCGCCGGCGCCCGGCCCGCCGGGGGAGCCGCCGTGGGCGCCACCGTGGGTACCGCCGCCCGCGAGGGCCTGCGCCACGGACAGCAGCACCACCCCGGCGAGCCCGGCCGCCGCCGCGACCAGCCACCGGCGGGACAGCCGCCGCCCGTCCACGACGCGCTCCACCACGGCGGCGGCGAGCGGGGCGGAGCCGAGCGACACGACGGTGCCGACCGCGACGCCCGCCAGGTGCATCGAGGAGTAGAAGGCGAGCGGGTACACCGCGACCGCCAGCCCGCCGGCGGCGACCAGCCCGCGCCGGTCCCGCAGCACCGCCCGGTGCCGGGCCACGCCCCGCCCCGCCACCGCGGCCTGCAGCAGGCCGCCGAGCCCCATCGCGACCGCGCCGATCGCCAGCGGGCCGACGCCGGGCGCGAACGTCGCGGCGGTGCCGGTGGTCCCCCACAGCACGGAGGCGGCGAGCACCGCGAGGGTGCCCAGGGCGGGACCCCGGTCCGGGGTGCCGGCGACCGGCGCGGTCGCCAGGGCCGGGGCGGTCACGCCGTCGCCAGCAGGTCCGCGACCAGCGCGCGGACCCGCCGCAGCCGGTGGTCGTCGCCCTCGAGCCCCGCCCGCACCATCGCACCCTCCAGCAGGAACGCCACGTGCTCGGCGAGCCGCGCCGCCCGGGCGGGGTCGTCCGGCAGCAGGTCGCGCAGGTGGCCGGCGACGATCGCCTCGACCTCCTCCTTGTGCGCGCGCACGACCGCGCGGCCGGGGTCGCCCGCGGGCAGCTCGGCGGCGGCGTTCAGCAGCCCGCAGCCCCGGAACCGGACGTCGCCGAGGTGCGCGTGGTCCGCGTAGGCGTCGACCACCGCCAGCACCCGCGCCCGGGGGTCGTCCCCGGCGGCGGCGAGCCGCGCCCGGTACAGGTCCAGCCACTCCGCGTGCCGCGCGCCCAGGTACGCCGTGACGAGGTCGGCCTTGGAGGCGAAGTTGTTGTAGAGGCTCATCTTGGCCACCCCGGCGTCGGCCGTGATGGTGTCGATGCCCGTGCCGGCGATGCCGTCGGCGTAGAACCGGGCCGCGGCGGCGGCGAGCAGCCGGTCCCGCGCGGGTCGTGCTCGTCCGGCCACGGGCGCTCCGCTCTCGACTAGGTAGACCTGTCTACCCAGCGATGGTCACACGGCATCCGCGTAGCTGTCCACCACCGAGACATCGAGCGCGAACTCCACCGGGGTGTCCCCGAACAGCAGCCGCCCGGCCTCCACCGCGGCCTCGCGCACCAGCACCGCGACCCGGTCGGCGACGTCGGCCGGGGCGTGCACCATGATCTCGTCGTGCAGGAAGAACACGAGGTGCGGCCGCCCGGGCACGTCCAGCAGCCGGCGCCGCAGCACCGCCATCCAGCACAGCGCCCACTCCGCCGCGGTGCCCTGGACGACGAAGTTCCGGGTGAACCGGCCCCAGTCGCGGGACCGCCGCCGGGCGTCCCGCACGTCCTCCGGCGCGGCGCCCTCCGCCGACGCCGCCTGCCGCTCCGCCAGCCACGCTGCGCTCGGCAGCGGTGAAGACCGGCCGAGCCAGGTGGTGACCTGCTCGCCGCGCTCCCCCGCGCGCGCCGCCTCCTCGACCAGCGCGACGGCCCGGGGGTACGCCCGACCGAGCTGCGGCATCAGCACGGCGCTGGCGCCGGTCGTCGCCCCGTAGATGGCGCCGAGCATCGCGTACTTGGCCTGCGTCCGGTCGGCGACGATGCCGGCCTGCACCACCGCGGCGTACAGGTCCGCCTGGCGGCCGGCCGCCGCCATCGCCCCGTCGCCCGACATCGCGGCGAGCACCCGCGGCTCGAGCTGCGCGGCGTCCGCGACGACCAGCCGCCAGCCCGGGTCGGCCCGCACGGCGTCCCGGATCCCGGCGGGCAGCTGCAGCGCGCCGCCGCCGCTGCTCGCCCAGCGCCCGGTCACCACGCCGCCGGGCACGTAGTCCGGCCGGAACCGGCCGTCGTGCACCCAGCGGTCCAGCCACGCCCAGCCGTTGGCGGACAGCAGCCGCGCGAGCTTCTTGTACTCCAGCAGCGGCTCGCGCACCGGGTGGTCGAGGGCCCGGATCTCGGCCGTCCGGGTCGAGGGCACGTCGAGCCCGGCCGCGCGCAGCGCGCGGAGCAGCTCGGGCTGGGAGTCCGGGTTCAGGCCGGGGCGGTCCAGCGCCGCCCCCACCTGCTCCGCCAGCGCCGCCAGCAGCGCGGGGCGCGCGCCCTCCCGGGGCCGGGGCCCCAGCAGCCGGGTCAGCAGCGCGTCGTGCACGTCGGGGCGGAACGGCATCCCGTCGTGCCGCATCTCCGCGGCGATCAGCGCGCCGGTCGACTCCGCCGCGAGCAGCAGCCGCAGGCGCCCGTCGTCGCCCGCCTCCGTCAGCGCCCGCAGCTGCCGGCGCAGCTCCGCGGGCACGTCCGGCGCGGCGTCGGGCACCGCGGCGGGCAGGTCGTCGAACAGGCTGGGCGCGTCCGCCTCGTGCGGGCCGGTGCCGCCGGCCGGCGCCGCCCGGTCCCACGGCCCCTCGGGCGCCCGGGCGACCGCCGTCCCCGCCGCCCGGGTGCTGCGGCGCAGGATCGTGTGGCACAGCCGCAGGTCGTGGGCCCGCGCCACCCGCACGCCGGCGGCGAGCAGGTCGGGATACCAGTGCTCGGTGTCGTCCCACACCCACCGGGGGCGGTCGGCCTCGCGGGTCCCGCCGGCGGCCTCGCGCTCGGCCACGACGGCGGCCAGCCCGTCCCCCGGCACCCGCACCGGCGCGCCCAGGTCGCCCGCCTCCGCGGCGGCCACGTCGCGCGCCTCGCGCAGCACGGCACCGCCCGGGCGCTCCGGGTCGACGGCGACGAGGAGGAGCGGCACGCCGACCATTCTCCCTGCCCGGTCCGACACCGCGGCCCCGCAGGTCCTACGCTGGGCCGATGACCGAGCAGGCTGGAACCCCGGGGCTCCCGGAGCAGGAGATCGTCCTGCTCGCGGCGTTCGAGGGCTGGAACGACGCCGGGTCGGCGGCGAGCCAGGCCCTGGAGCACCTGCACGAGGCGTGGGGCGCCGAGCAGGTGGACGAGCTGGACCCCGAGGAGTACCACGACTTCCAGGTGAACCGCCCGGTGATCGGCGTCGGCGCCGACGGCCGCCGGGAGATCACCTGGCCGAGCACCGCCGTCGCCGTGGCCACCACGCGCCGCACCGGTCGCACCGTGGTGCTCGTGCACGGCATCGAGCCGTCGATGCGCTGGCGCCGGTACTGCGCCGAGCTGCTGGACATCGCCGAGGGCCTGCGGGTCCGCACCGTGGTCACCCTCGGCGCGCTGCTCGCCGACGTGCCGCACACCCGGCCGATCCCGGTGACCGCGACCAGCGAGGACCCCGACGTCCGGCAGGCGCTCGACCTCGAGGAGAACTCCTACGAGGGCCCGACCGGCATCGTCGGCGTGCTGCAGCACGAGGCCGCCGCCCGCGGCATGCGCACCGTGTCGCTGTGGGCCGCCGTGCCGCACTACGTCGCGCACCCGCCGTCGCCCAAGGCGACGCTCGCGCTGCTGCACCGGATCGAGGCGCTGACCGGCGAGGCCGTCCCCCTGGGCGACCTGCCCGAGGACGCCGCCGCGTGGCAGGACGGCGTCGACGAGCTCGCCAGCGAGGACTCCGAGATCGCCGAGTACGTGCACCAGCTCGAGGAGGCCAAGGACACCGCCGAGCTGCCCGAGGCGAGCGGGGAGGCGATCGCCCAGGAGTTCGAGCGCTACCTGCGGCGGCGCGACAAGGGCATCGGCGGCTGACCTCAGCCCGCCGGCACCGGCCCGCGCTCCAGGCCGCGCGCGGTCCGGTGCGCGACGACCGTCGCGAGCACCGCCACCGCCACCAGCACGCCCAGCAGGACCAGCCCCGCGACGTACCCGCCCCGCCCGCCCCGCGGCTCCAGGACGGCGACCGCCACGGCCGCGCCGGCGACCACGACCCCGGCCGGGGCCATGATCCGCAGCGCGGCACGGTGACCGGCGCGCCAGCCCTCCTCGGAGCGCAGCAGCGCCGGCGTGCGCAGGCCGATCAGGCCGTTCGCCGGGATCAGCCCCCGCGCCGCGCCGGCGAGGACGCCGACCAGCAGCAGGGCGAGGGACGCGGTGAGCAGGCAGAGGAGCACGGACGCCTCCCGGGGGACGCGGCGCACGCGGAGATGGAATTCCGGCGCGGATCATTGCTGGCCATTTCGACGCTCACCAGGACCTCGGTCCCGGTCAACGGGCAATAGCCCGAGCCGCATTTCGCCCAAATGCACCGAAACGACGCGGCAGCGACCTACAGCCGCACGCCCAGCAGCGCGTTCACCGCGCGGGCGACCACGCCCGGCGCCCCCTCGACGGCCTCGGCGTCGGGCACGCCCGCGAGCGAGGCCTCGGCCCAGGCGTCGACGGCCCGCAGCGCGCGCGGCGCGTCCAGGTCCGTCGCCAGCGCCGCGCGGACCTCGGCGAGCAGCGCATCGGCCGCCGGTCCCCCGTTGCCCGACACGGCGGCGCGCCACCGGTCGAGGCGGGCCTGCGCGGTGCGCAGCACCTCGTCGGTCCACTCCCAGTCGGTGGCGTAGTGGTGGTCGAGGATCGCGAGCCGGACGGCCATCGCGTCGACGCCCTGCTCGCGCAGCCGGGAGACGAGCACGAGGTTGCCGAGCGACTTGCTCATCTTCTGCCCGTGCAGCCCGACCATGCCGGTGTGCACGTGGGTGCGGGCGCCGTGGCCGGCGTCCAGCAGCCGCGCGTGCGAGGTGCTCATCTCGTGGTGCGGGAACCGCAGGTCCGACCCGCCGCCCTGCACGTCGAACGGCAGGCCGATGCCGTCGCGCGCGATGACGGCGCACTCGATGTGCCACCCGGGGCGCCCCGGTCCGAGGTCGCCGCCGTCCCAGGACGGCTCGCCCGGCCGGGCGGCACGCCACAGCAGCGGGTCGAGGGCGTCGCGCTTGCCGGGCCGGTCCGGGTCGCCGCCGCGCTCGCCGAACAGCGTCAGCATCGTCGCGCGGTCCAGGCGCGCGACCTGGCCGAAGGCGGGGTCCGCGGACAGGTCGCCGTACACGTCGCCCGCGCCCGCGCCGCGCGCGTCCGGGGCGCCGACGACGTAGGCCGCGCCGGCCGCGACGAGCGCCTGCACGGCGGCCACGACGTCCGGGACGGACTCGACCGCGCCGGTGTAGACGTCCGGCGGCACGACGCCGAGGGCGGTCATGTCCTCCAGGTACAGCGCGGTCTGGTCCGCGGCGAGCTCGCGCCAGTCGACGCCGGTAGCCTCGGCGCGCTCCAGCAGCGGGTCGTCCACGTCGGTGACGTTGGAGGCGTACCGGACGCGCTTGCCCTCGTCGAGCCAGCCGCGCACCAGCAGGTCGAACGCGACGTAGGTGGCCGCGTGGCCCATGTGCGTCGCGTCGTACGGCGTGATGCCGCAGACGTAGAGGGTGGCGTCGGCGCCGGGGGCGGCGACGACCAGGTCGCCGGTGGAGGTGTCGCGGACGCGGACCGGGCCTCCCTGGCCGGGGAGCTGCGGGATCTGCGGGGCGGGCCAGGTGAGCACGGCCTAGAGCGTAATCGCCGCGCGGGGCGGACCGCGGCCCGGACCGCCCTGCGGGCCACCCGGGTGACGCACGCCACCGCCGGCGGCGCGTCGGCGGCGCCCGCCCGGGTCCCGGCGGGAGGATGCCTGCCGTGGAGAGCGCGTGGGTGCACGGGGACGACGGGTGGACGGCGACGCCGCCGGACGGGCTGCTGGCGCTGCTGGCGGCCCCGGAGCCCCCGGCGGCGTGGGTGCACGTGGACTCGGTGGACCTGCTGGCCGACGCGGCCCGGCAGGCCGGCGTGCCGGAGTCGGTGGTCCGCCGGTCGGTCGAGGGCGGCGGGCTCGGCGACGCCCGCCGGCCGCAGCTGCGCCGGCTCCCCGGCGGCGGCCGGTACCTGGTGAGCCCGACGCTCGTCTACGACGACCGCACCCGGGACGTCCGCACCGGCACCTGGGCCGCGCTGGTGGTCGACGAGGTGACCATCACCGCCGAGGAGGGCGACACGGGCCTGCTCGCCGAGGTGCTGGAGCACCTGGCCGACCCCGCGCACCTGCCGCAGGACCGCGGCAGCCACGTGTTCGCCGCCGTGCTGATGACGCTGGTGGGTCGCGCCGCGGCCGTCGAGGCCGGGGTCGGCGAGGCGGTCGCGGACGTGGAGCGCGTCGTCTTCACGCCGGGCGCCGACGACCCGGCGGAGGTGGTCTACGACCTCAAGCGCGAGATCGCCGAGGCGCGCCGCGGGCTGGTGCCGCTGCTGGCGACGTTCCCCGAGCTGGTCGCCGAGCAGGAGGACAGCCAGCGGGAGACGCGCACGATGCGCTGGCTGCGGCGCCTGGACACGTCGCTGACCAAGGTGGACCGGCACCTCGACGCCCACGACGCGCTGCTCGGCGACATGCTGTCGGTGCACCTGTCCCGGGTGTCGGTGCGGCAGAACGAGGACATGCGGAAGATCTCGGCGTGGGCCGCCGTGATCGCGGTGCCCACGCTGGTGGCCGGGATCTACGGGATGAACTTCGACCACATGCCCGAGCTGCACTGGCTGCTCGGCTACCCGTTCGCGCTCGCGCTGATGGCGGGCGCGGCGACGGTGCTGTTCCGGCTGTTCAAGCGCTCCCGGTGGCTGTGAGCCCCCGGGCTCAGGCGCCGGCGAGCGGGTCGAGCACGCCGCTGATCAGCAGCAGCGCGACGACCAGCGCGAGCCCGATCCGGTAGACCACGAACGGCCGGTAGGAGAACGTCGAGACGATCTTCAGGAAGCCGATGATCACGACGTAGCCGACGACGAACGCGATCAGCGTGGCCAGCACGGTCACGCCCAGGGCGGGGGTGCCCGGCTCGCCGAAGCTGCCCGCGCTCGACACCAGCTGGAACAGCCCGGAGCCCAGCACGGCCGGGATGGCGAGCAGGAACGAGTACCGGGCGGCGGCCTCGCGGCTGTAGCCCATCAGCCGGCCGGCGGTGATGGTGCCGCCGGACCGGGAGACGCCCGGGACGAGGGCCATGGCCTGGGCGAGCCCGAAGTAGAGCGCGTGCTTCGGCGTCAGCGCGGTCAGCGGCCGGTCCGGCGTGGGGCGGCGGTCCGCCCAGTCGAGGACCACGGCGAACACCGTCAGCGTGAGCACGATCAGCCACAGGTTGCGGAACGGCTGCTCGATCGCGTCCTGGAACAGCAGGCCCAGCACGACGATCGGCACGGAGCCCAGCGCGATGAACCACGCCATCTGCGCGTCCCGGTCCGGGGTGCCGTCGACGGGTGCGCCGACGCGGGACCGCCAGTCGCTGCCGAGGTCGCCGCGCACCGCCCGCCACCAGTGCACGCAGATCCGCGCGATGTCGCGCCGGAAGTACAGCAGCACCGCGGTCTCGGTGCCGATCTGGGTGATCGCGGTGAACGCGGCGCCCGGGTCCCCGGAGCCGATCAGCTCGCCGACGATGCGCAGGTGCGCGCTCGACGAGACCGGCAGGAACTCGGTGAGCCCCTGGACGAGGCCGAGGACGATCGCCTCGAGGACGTTCATGCGGGGGTGCCGATCTGGGCCGGGGAGGTCACGTGCGCTGCCACGAGGCGCCACGATAGCCGGTGGCGTCCGGCGGCCGGCCGAGGCGCGCACGTGCTGGCCCACCTCGCCCGATACCCTCACCGCATGGAACAGCGCCAGCTCGGACGGACCGGCCTGCGGGTCTCGCACCTCGGACTCGGGACGCTGACCTGGAGCAGGGACACCGACGAGCACGACGCCGCGGAGCAGCTGCGCGACTTCGCGGACGCCGGCGGCACGCTGGTCGACACCTCGGCGTCCTACGCCGACGGCGGCGCCGAGGAGCTGCTCGGCTCGCTGCTGGGCCGGGTGGTCCCGCGCGACGAGGTCGTGGTGTGCACCAAGGCGGGCGTGCGGCGCACCCCCGACGGCGGCGTGGTCGACGCCTCCCGCGGGGCGCTGCTGGACACCCTCGACGCGTCGCTGCGCCGGCTGGGCACCGACCACGTCGACCTGTTCCTGGTGCAGACGCCCGACCCGCGCACCCCGCTGGCCGAGACGGTCAGCGCCCTGCGCCGGGCGGTCGACTCCGGCCGCGCCCGCTACGTCGGGCTGTCGAACCACGCCGGCTGGCAGGTGGCGCGCGCCGCGACGCTGCTCGGCGAGGACCCCGGCCTGGCGGCCGTCGAGGCGGAGTACTCGCTGCTGCAGCGCGGCATCGAGCGCGAGGTGCTGCCCGCCGCGGCGGACCTGGGCACCGGGGTGCTGGCCTGGTCGCCGCTCGGCCGCGGGGTGCTGACCGGCAAGTACCGGCGGACCGTGCCGGCCGACTCGCGCGCCGCGTCGCCGCACCTGGCCGGGTTCGTCGAGCCGTACCTCGGCTCGGTCGCCGCGGCGGTGGTCGAGGCGGTGGTCACCGCCGCGAAGGGCCTCGACCGCGCGCCGCTGGAGGTCGCGCTCGCGTGGCTGCGGGTGCGCGCGCAGGTCGCCTCGGCGATCGTCGGCGCGCGGACGCCCGCGCAGCTGCGGGCCTCGCTCGCGGCCGAGGACGTCGACCTGCCGGCCGAGATCCTGCACGCCCTCGACGAGGTCAGCGCCCCCGCGCTCGGCTACCCCGAGCGCCGCTGACCCCTGGTCGCCGCTCGCTCAGCGGCGGGCGACGTCCTCGTCGTCGTGGTCGTGCTCGTCGTGGTCGTCGTACGGCTCGTCCGCGAGGTCGTCGGCGTCGTACTCGTCCGCCTCGTCGTCCTCGTCCTCGTCGTCCTCCTCCGCGAGGTAGAACGGCGTGGCCTCGCCGTGCTCGGTGCCCAGGGCGTCGTCGTACACCTCGAAGGCGTCGGCCAGCACGTCGTACGCGTCGTCCACCGCCGGGTCGTCCTCCCCCCGGCGGGTCGCGACAGCCGTGTAGTGCGCCTCGAGAGCAGCGATGAGGCGGTCCAGTGCCGCGCGGGGGTCGATAGCCATGCGACGACCGTAGCGCCGCAGCAGGCACAATGGCACCACGATCGAACCGGAAGGCGGTGGGCATGGCACGCACGGACGTGGCCGCGGGGCGGCCCGGCTCCCCCGAGACGGCCCGGCAGTACGAGTACCGGGTCGTGACGATCCCCCGGACGACGAGCCGCAACGACGCCCGTCGCCTGCTCACCGACGAGGCCGAGTACGGCCGCTGGGAACTGGCGCGGACCCTGCTGTTCACCGGCGGCGAGCGCAAGGTGTGGCTGCGCCGCCGGATCATCCGGGTGCGGTCGACCCTCGGCGACTACACGGACTGACGGGCGCTCAGGCCTCGCGGAGCAGCCCGTCGAGCACCCGGACGCCGAACCGCAGGGACTCGGCGGGCACCCGCTCGTCCACGCCGTGGAACAGCGCGGTGAAGTCGAGGTCGGCAGGCAGCCGCAGCGGGGCGAACCCGTACCCGGCGATGCCGAGCCGGGCGAGCGACTTGTTGTCCGTGCCGGCCGACAGCATGTACGGCAGCACCACGGCGCCCGGGTCCTGCGCGCGCAGGACGTCGGTCATCGTGTCGACCAGCGAGCCGGTCGCCGGCACCTCCAGGCCGATGTCCAGGTGCTCGGGCTCCACCCGGACGGTCGGGCCCGCGAGCTCGCGGACCTTCGCGAGCACCGCCTCGTGGTCGCCGGGCAGCGGGCGGACGTCGATCGTGGCGGTCGCCCGGCCCGGGATGACGTTGGTCTTGTAGCCGGCGTGCAGCTGGGTCGGGTTCGCCAGCGTGCGGATCGAGGAGCCGACGAACCGGCGGGCCGGGCCGAGCGCGCCGATCAGGCGGTCGATCGCCAGCGGGTCGTCCACGTCGAGCGGCAGCCCGGTGAGGTCGGCGACGCCCTCCAGCAGCGCGAGCACCGTCGGCGTGAGCCGGGTGTCCCACTGGTAGGCGCCGATCCGGGCGACCGCGCCGGCGAGCTCGGTCACGGCGTTGTCCGCGTTCACGGCCGAGCCGTGGCCCGCGGTGCCGTCGGCGACCAGGCGGAGCCAGGCGATCCCCTTCTCGGCAGTCTGCAGCAGGTAGGCGCGACGGCCGTGCACGTCCACCGAGAACCCGCCGACCTCGGAGACCGCCTCCGTGGCGCCCTCGAACAGCTCGGGGCGCTGGTCCACGGCGTACCGGGCGCCGAACTTCCCGCCCGCCTCCTCGTCGGCGAACATCGCGACCACCACGTCGCGGGCCGGGCGGCGGCCCTCGCGGACCATCTGGCGGACGACCGCCAGGATCATCGCGTCCATGCCCTTCATGTCCACGGCCCCGCGGCCCCACACCATGCCGTCGAACTCCTCGCCGGCGAACGGGTCGACCTTCCAGTCCTTCGCCTCGGCGGGGACCACGTCGGTGTGCCCGTGCAGCACGAGGGCGGGGCGGCTGCGGTCGGTGCCCTCCAGCCGCACGACCACGTTCGCGCGGCCGGGCGCGGACTCGAACAGCTCGGGCTCGAGGCCGACCTCCTGCAGCAGCGCGACGACGTGCTCGGCGGCGGCGCGCTCGCCGGGGCCGGAGCCGTCGCCGTAGTTCGAGGTGTCGAACCGGATCAGCTCCTGGCAGATCCGCACGACCTCGGCCTCGGCGGCCGTGGTGCCGGTGGGGACGTCGGGGCCGGTCGCGGGCGCGGGAGTCATGCGGACCACGGTACCGGCAGCGCCCGCCCGGCCCCGACGCGCGGGACGGGGCGGGCGCAGCCGGCGCGCGGGCGCGGTCAGGAGGCCGGCGTCGCCGCCGTCAGGCCGCGGCGGGCGAGCAGCGGGCCGATCTCCGGGTCGCGGCCGCGCAGGTCGCGGAACGCCGCCATCGGGTCGACCGAGCCGCCGCGGGACAGCAGCCGGGCGCGGAACG
>JAPSIJ010000297.1 GCA_031178805.1 Cellulomonas sp.
GGGACAGGAACGTGCCCTCGATGACGCGCTCGCCGCGCCGGTGCGCCACGGCCTCGGGCAGCCGGCGCACCACCTGCTCGAAGCCCTCGGCGGTCGCGGCCACGGCCTTGCGCAGCTCGGCGACCTCCAGCTCGTCCTTGACCAGGCGCAGCTCGGACAGCGCCTCAACCAGCGCGGCGTCCCGCTCGCCGGCGTCCTCGGCGGCGCGGATCTCCTCGACGACCGCCTCGACCGCGGGGTCGACCTCGGGCACGACCAGCACCCGCACGCCGTCCGCGCCGGCGTCCTTGGCGACCGCGTCGCGCAGGTCGTCCGAGTGCGCGGTGGTGATGCCGGTGACCGTCGCCATGTCCTCCAGCGTCGGGCGGGGACCCACCCAGAACTCGCCGTACCGGGCGTCGGAGAAGAACTCCTCGGTGTCCCGGCCGGCGAGCGGGCGCAGGTACAGCACCGCGCGGTGCGTCGACCGGCCGCCGTCGGGCAGCTCGTCGCCCTCGCCGTCGGCGGCGGGGTGCAGCACCAGGACGGCGTCGGGCTCCTGCTCGGCGCCGAGGCCGGTCAGGTGCGCGAACGCCGAGTGCGGGCGGAACCGGTAGTCGGTGTCGTTGCTGCGGACCTTGTAGGCGCCGGCGGGGACGACCAGCCGCTCGCCGGGGAACTGCGCGCCGAGGCGCGCGCGGCGGACGGCGGTGTACGGGGCGGCCTCGCCCGGCACCGCGGTGCTCGCGGGGCGCTCGGCCCAGCCCGACGTCACCCAGTCCAGGAACGCCGCGGACTGCGGGCGCTGGCTGCGGTTCGACCCGCGGTCGGCGAGGGTCTGCGCCGGGCCGTCCTGCTGCAGGGCGGGCGCGGGGGTCTCGGGGGTGGGGTCGGTCGCCATGGCACCAGTCTGGCACCCGGCGACCGGGCCGGTGAGTAGGCTTCCGCGGTGCGCATCGACCTCCACACCCACTCGTCCGCTTCGGACGGCACCGAACCGCCGGGCGGGGTGGTGGCGTCGGCGGCGGCTGCCGGCCTGGACGTCGTCGCGCTCACGGACCACGACACGACGTCCGGGTGGGCGGAGGCGGCGGACGCCGCGCGGGCCCACGGGGTCGCGCTGGTCCGCGGCACCGAGGTCTCCGCGCTGTCGCGGGGCGTCAGCGTGCACCTGCTGTCCTACCTGCAGGACCCGGCGGCGCCCGCGCTGGCCGACCTGGTCGCGCAGACTCGCGAGGCCCGCCTGCACCGCGGCCGCGCCATCGTCGAGCGGCTGTCCCGGGACCTGCCCGTCACCTGGGACGACGTGCTGGCCCAGCAGGCGCCCGGGACCGTCGTCGGCCGGCCGCACATCGCCGACGCCCTGGTCGCCGCCGGGCTGGTGGCCGACCGGTCCGCCGCGTTCGCCGACCTGCTGTCCGCGCGCGGCCGGTACTACGTGCCCTACTACGCGCCCGAGGCGGTCGAGGCCGTCGAGGCGATCCGGGCCGCCGGCGGCGTGCCGGTGTTCGCGCACCCGGGCGCCGACGGCCGCGGCCGGATCGTCCCGGACGCCGTCATCGCCGAGCTCGCCGAGGCCGGGCTCGCCGGGCTCGAGGTGGACCACCGCGACCACGGGCCCGAGCAGCGCGCGCGGCTGCGCGCGCTCGCGGACCGGCTCGGCCTGCTGGTCACCGGGTCGAGCGACTACCACGGCACCGGCAAGCCGAACCTGCTGGGGGAGCACACCACCGCCCCGGAGGTGCTCGCCGAGATCGAGCGCCAGGGCGCCACCCCGGTCGTGCGAGCATGAGCGCCGTGCTCGACTGGCGACTGCTCTCCGAGGTCTTCATCACCCTGTTCGTCATCATGGACCCGCCGGGGACCGTGCCGATCTTCCTCGGCCTGACCGGCACCATGACGCGGCAGCAGCGCAACCGCGCCGCACGGCAGGCGATCCTCGTGGCGTTCGGCGTCATCCTCGCGTTCGCGGTGTTCGGCCAGAGCCTGCTGTCGTACATGCACATCTCGCTGCCCGCGCTGCAGGCGTCCGGCGGCCTGCTGCTGCTGCTCGTGGCGATGGAACTGCTGACCGGCAAGTCCGAGGAGCCGCAGCCGTCCGGCAACGCGAAGGTCAACGTCGCCCTGGTGCCGCTCGGCACGCCGCTGCTCGCCGGGCCCGGCGCGATCGTCGCCGTGATGGTGTTCGTGCAGCAGAGCGACGGGACGCTCGCCGACTGGCTGGCGATCGCCGTCGGCATCGTGCTGGTGCACGTCTGCCTCTGGCTGGCGATGCGGTTCGCCGGGGTGATCCACCGGCTGCTCGGCGACTCCGGCACCACGCTGGTCACGCGGATCGCCGGTCTGCTGCTGGCGGCCATCGCGGTGCAGCTGGTGGCCGACGCCGTCCGGGCGTTCGTCGAGGCGGGCTGAGCCGGGCCGAGCCGGCTGAGGCGGGCTGGGCCGGGCGGGTCGCGCCGCCGCGGCCGCGGGGTGAGGATCGGGGCGTGACGTCCACGCCCCCCACGCTGCGCGGCCGGCTCGGCAGCGAGCTGTTCGCCCGCGTCGCCGGCCCGCGCGGCGCCCAGGTCCGCGACCGGATCCACCTGACCCCGGGGCCGCGCTGGTACGGCCCCGACGCCGAGATCCGCCGGGTGCACGGCGACGCGTCGATGTTCGTCGGCGGGCTCACCGCCCTGCTGCTGCAGTCCTGGCACCCGCTGGCGATGGCCGCCGTCGCGGCGCACTCCGGCTACCGCGGGGACCCGTGGGGGCGGCTGCAGCGCACCAGCACGTTCATCGCCACCACGACGTTCGGGACCGCGGAGCACGCCGAGCAGGTGATCGGCACCGTCCGGCAGATCCACGACCGGATCGCCGGCGTCACCGCGGACGGCGAGCCCTACGCCGCCTCGGACCCGCACCTGCTCCGCTGGGTGCACATCACGGAGACCTACGCCTTCCTCACCGCGCACCAGCGGTACGGCGCCCGGCCGCTCGACGCCGCGGGCTGCGACGCGTACGTCGCGCAGACCGCCCGGGTCGCGCGGGCCCTCGGCGCCGAGGAGCCGCCGGAGACGGCCGCCGCGCTGCGCGCGCACCTGGAGTCCTACGTCCCGGAGCTCCGCGGCACGCCGGAGGCCCGGGAGGCGGCCCGGTTCCTGCTCGCGGAGCCGCCGATCCCGCTGCCCGCGCGGGCGCCGTACGGCGTGCTCTCGGCGGCGGCGGTCGCCGGCCTGCCGCGCGCGGCGCGGCGCCCGCTGGGGCTGCCGGACGTGCCCCTCGTCGACGCCACGGCGGCCCGCGCCGGCGGCCACGCGATCACCCGCCTCATCCGCTGGGGCCTCGCGGCGCAGCCGGCCCCGCCCACCCCCGAGGGGTGATCCCCGGCCGTCGAGGTCGAGCGTCCGTCCCGAGGTCGAGGGTCCGCCGGGCCTGAACCCGGACGACCCCTCGACCTCGGCGGGGGTCAGGCCTGCTCGGAGGGGGCGCCGCCGCGGGTGCGGCGGCGGTTCCGGCGGCGGCGCGGGGCCGTGCCGTCCTCGGACCGGCCCTCGGCGGGGCCGGTGCCGGCCTCGGTGGGCGCGGCGGTGGTGGCGGCGGTGCCCTCCGCGGGGTGCTCGCCGCGGCGGCGGTTGCGCTGCCGGGGCTCGCCCTCGCGCCGCTCGCCGCCCTCGGTGCGGCCGCCCTCGGTGCGGCCGCCACGAGCGCCGTCACCGCGGCCGCCCTCGCGGCGCCCGCCGTCCCGGCCGCCGGCGTCGCGGCCGGAGGAGTGGCGCTTGCCGGTCTCGCCCAGGTCCTCGAGCACCTCGGCCTCGAGGC
>JAPSIJ010000298.1 GCA_031178805.1 Cellulomonas sp.
GGGCCGCCGGGCACCTCGCCCGCGGCGAGCGACGCGGCGGCGCTGCGCACCTGCTCGACGACCTCGGCCGTCGACAGGTTGCGGGTCAGGCCGAGCTGGCCGGTCGCGCAGAACGGGCACGCCATGCCGCAGCCCGCCTGGCTGGACACGCACAGCGTGGACCGGTGCGCGTACCGCATCAGCACGGACTCGACCTTGGCGCCGTCGAACAGGTGCCACAGCGTCTTGACCGTGGTGCCGCCGTCCGCCTGCAGCGTGCGCGCGGCGGTCAGCAGGGGCGGGAACAGCGCCTCGACGAGCTTGTCGCGGCTCGCCGCGGGCAGGTCCGTCATCGCCGCCGGGTCGGCGGTGAGGTGGCTGAAGTAGTGGGTGGCGAGCTGCTTGGCGCGCATCGGCTTCTCGCCGAGCGCGGTGACGGCCTCGACCCGCTGCTCGGGCGTGAGATCGACGAAGTGCTTCGGCGGCTTGCCGCGGGCCCCGCGGGTGGGGGCCGACAGGTTGAGTGCGACGGGCGTGGCGCTCACGCGGTCCTCCTCGGGGGTGGTGGGGGTTCGATCGGGTCAGACGACGGGCTGGAGGGCGTCCAGGAGCAGGTACACGACGGGCGCGGCGAGGAGCATCGAGTCGATCCGGTCCAGGATGCCCCCGTGACCGGGCAGCAGCGTGCCCATGTCCTTGAGCTCCAGGTCCCGCTTGATCATCGACTCGCCCAGGTCGCCGAGCGTGGCCACCGCGACCGTCGCGACGCCGAGCAGCGCCCCGAGGGCCGGGTCGCCGCCGAACATCAGGTGCACGCCCAGCACGCCGACGACGCACGCCAGCACCACCGAGCCGAGCAGGCCCTCCCAGGTCTTCTTCGGGCTGACCGACGGCGCCAACGGGTGCCGGCCGATCAGGACACCGACCACGTACCCGCCGGTGTCGTTCGCGACGCAGAGCAGGATGAACAGCGCCACGCGCAGCGCGCCGTCCTCCGCCGCCAGCATCAGCAGCACGAACCCCGCCATCAGCGGGAGGTACGCCGCCGCGAACACCCCGGCGGTCGCGTCCCGCACCGCGCGCGGCCCGCTGCCGTCCAGCACGCGCCACACGACGATGCCGCCGACCGTCAGGACGAACGCGACGAACAGCGCCTCCATTCCCGCGACGTACGCGGAGACGAGGATGCCGACGTCGCCGACGAGCAGCGGCAGCACCGGGATGTGCACGCCCCGGCGGGCGAACGCCTGGGCGAGCTCCCACAGGCCGGCGCCGACCGCGACGGCCGCGACCAGCCCGAACACCTCCTTGCGGAGGAACAGGGACGCGGCGACGGCGACCAGGAGCGCGACGCCGACGGTGACGGCGACGGGCAGGTCCCGGCCGGCACGCGAGGTGCCCGGCGCCGGGGCGACGGTGGGGTGGGACGACATCAGACCTCGAGCAGCTCGCTCTCCTTGGAGGAGAGCAGCTGGTCGACGAGCTCGACGTGCCGCTTGGTGACGGACTCGAGCTCCTTCTCGGCGCGGGACACCTCGTCCTCGCCGGCCTCGCCGTCCTTGACCAGGCGGTCGAGCTCGTCCTTCGCGCGGCGGCGGACGTTGCGCACGGAGACGCGCGCGTCCTCGGCCTTCGCCTTGGCGAGCTTCACGAACTCCTTGCGGCGCTCCTGCGTCAGCGTGGGCAGGGTCACCCGGATGACGTTGCCGTCGTTCGTCGGGTTCACGCCCAGGTCCGAGTCGCGCAGCGCCTTCTCGATCCCCTGCATCGACGACTTGTCGAACGGGGAGATCAGGATGGTGCGCGCCTCGGTCACGTTGAACGACGCGAGCTGCTGCAGCGGGGTCGGGCTGCCGTAGTAGTCGACCACGATCTTGTTGAACATCGCCGCGTTCGCACGACCGGTGCGGATCGCCGCGAAGTCGTCCTTGGCGACCTCGACGGCCTTGTCCATCTTCTCCTCGGCCTCGAGGAGGATCTCGTCGATCACGGTTGCTCCTTAGCTGTGGTCGTCCGTGCTGGTGGGCGAAGGGTCAGTCCTCGGTGACCAGCGTCCCGATCTTCTCACCCCGCAGCACGCGGGTGACGTTGCCGGGCTCCTCGAGCCCGAACACGCGCATCCGCACGCCGTTGTCGCGGCACATCGACAGGGCGGTGGAGTCCATGACCCCGAGCTCCTGCACGATCGCCTCGGTGTAGGTCAGGTGGTCCAGCCGGACCGCCGTCGGGTCGGTGCGCGGGTCCGCGCTGTAGACGCCGTCCACGCCGTTCTTGCCCATCAGCACCTCGTCGCAGTGCGTCTCGAGGGCGCGCTGCACGCAGACGGTGTCGGTCGAGAAGTACGGCATCCCGGCGCCGGCGCCGAAGATGACGACGCGGCCCTTCTCGAGGTGCCGGATGGCGCGCAGCGGGATGTAGGGCTCGGCGACCTGGCCCATCGTGATGGCGGTCTGCACCCGGGTGTCCACGCCGGCCTGCTCCAGGAAGTCCTGCAGCGCCAGGCAGTTCATCACCGTGCCGAGCATGCCCATGTAGTCCGCGCGCGCCCGGTCCAGGCCGTTCTGCGCCAGCTCGGCGCCGCGGAAGAAGTTGCCGCCGCCGCAGACGATCGCCACCTGGACGCCGTCCGCGACCGCCGCGCCGATCTCGGCCGCGACCCGCCGGACCACGCCGGCGTCGAGCCCGATGGCACCGCCGCCGAACGCCTCGCCGGAGAGCTTCAGCAGCACCCGCCGGGGATGGGTGTCGTGCGTCACGGGGTACCTCCAGGTGCTCGGCGGACGAGGGGTGCGAGTCGATCTCGCGCCGGTGGCCCCGGCCCTTGCCGGGCCGGGGCCACCGGGTGGTGCGTCGTCAGGCGCCGACGCGGAACCGCACGAAGCCGGTCACGGTGCCGCCGACCTCGGCGAGCACCTGGGCGACGGACTTCTTGGAGTCCTTCGCGAACGGCTGGTCCAGCAGGACGACGTCCTTGAAGTAGCCGGTCAGGCGACCCTCGACGATCTTCGTGAGCGCGGCCTCGGGCTTGCCCTCGTTGCGGGCCGTCTCCTCGGCGATGCGGCGCTCGTTCTCGACCGTCTCGGCCGGGACCTCGTCGCGGGTCAGGTAGGCCGGCGAGAACGCGGCGATGTGCGTCGCGATGTCGCGGGCCACCTCGGCGCCCTTGGCGTCGGTCGCGACGAGCACGCCGACCTGCGGGGGGAGGTCCTTGTTCACCTTGTGCAGGTAGACGGTGACCTTCTCGCCGGCGACGCGCGCCACCCGGCGCACGACGACCTTCTCGCCCAGGGTGGCGGCCGTCTCGTCGACGACCTCCTGGAGGGCGCGGCCGTCGGTCTCGGCCGACAGCAGCGCGTCCGCGTCGCGGGCGCCGCTGGCGACGGCCGTGGCGAGCACCTTCTCCGCCAGGGTGATGAACGTGGCGTTCTTCGCGACGAAGTCCGTCTCGGAGTTCACCTCGACGATCACGCCGACCTCGTCCTCGCCGTCACCGGCGGTGACGACCTCGGCGGCCACGAGGCCGTCGGAGGCCGAGCGGCCCTCGCGCTTGCTGACGCCCTTCAGGCCCTTGACGCGGATGATCTCGAGCGCCTTGTCGGCGTCGCCCTCCGCCTCCTCCAGGGCCTTCTTGACGTCCATCATGCCCGCGCCGGTCTTCTCGCGGAGCGCCTTGATGTCGGCCATCGAGTAGTTGGCCATGCTTGTCCCGTCCTTCTCGTCAGTACGTGCGATCGGCGGGCCGGGTCACTCGGACGCGGCGTCGCCCTCGGACTCGGCGGTCTCGGCGGCCGCACC
>JAPSIJ010000299.1 GCA_031178805.1 Cellulomonas sp.
CGCAGACTTGAGCGCAGCAGGCTCAAGGCGCCACCGCCCCGCCCGGGACGGCCGAGCGCCCGACGACGCAGCACGACGAAGGAAGAGGCACAGACATGGCACGAGCAGTCGGCATCGACCTGGGCACCACCAACTCGGTGGTCGCGGTCCTCGAGGGCGGCGAGCCCACGGTCATCGCCAACGCGGAGGGCGCGCGCACGACCCCGTCGGTCGTCGCCTTCTCCAAGACCGGCGAGGTCCTCGTCGGCGAGGTCGCCAAGCGCCAGGCGGTCACGAACGTCGACCGGACCATCTCGTCCGTCAAGCGCCACATGGGCACGGACTGGTCCGTCGAGATCGACGACAAGAAGTACAGCGCGCAGGAGATCTCCGCGCGCGTGCTCGGCAAGCTCAAGCGGGACGCCGAGGAGTACCTGGGCGAGCCCGTCACCGACGCGGTCATCACCGTCCCGGCGTACTTCAACGACGCCGAGCGCCAGGCGACCAAGGACGCCGGCCAGATCGCGGGCCTGAACGTCCTGCGCATCGTGAACGAGCCCACCGCGGCGGCCCTGGCCTACGGCCTGGAGAAGGGCAAGGAGGACGAGCTCATCCTCGTCTTCGACCTCGGCGGCGGCACGTTCGACGTCTCCCTGCTCGAGGTGGGCAAGGACGACGACTTCTCGACCATCGAGGTCCGCGCGACCTCCGGCGACAACCGCCTCGGCGGCGACGACTGGGACAACCGGATCGTCGAGTGGCTCGTCGGCCAGGTGAAGAACTCCACCGGCGTCGACCTGTCGAAGGACAAGATCGCCCTGCAGCGGCTGCGCGAGGCGGCGGAGCAGGCCAAGAAGGAGCTGTCGTCCGCGACCAGCACCAGCATCAGCCTGCAGTACCTGTCGATGAGCGAGAACGGCCCCATCCACCTGGACGAGAAGCTCACCCGGGCGCAGTTCCAGCAGATGACCTCCGACCTGCTCGAGCGGACCAAGGCGCCGTTCCACGCGGTGATCCGCGACGCCGGCATCAAGGTCGCCGACATCGACCACGTGGTCCTGGTGGGCGGCTCGACCCGCATGCCGGCCGTGGCGGACGTCGTGCGTGAGCTGACCGGCGGCCAGGAGCCCAACAAGGGCGTGAACCCGGACGAGGTCGTCGCCGTCGGCGCCGCCCTGCAGGCCGGTGTCATCAAGGGCGACCGCAAGGACGTCCTGCTGATCGACGTGACCCCGCTGAGCCTCGGCATCGAGACCAAGGGCGGGGTGATGACCAAGCTCATCGAGCGGAACACGGCCATCCCGACCAAGCGGAGCGAGATCTTCTCGACGGCCGAGGACAACCAGCCGTCGGTGCTGATCCAGGTGTTCCAGGGCGAGCGCGAGTTCGCGCGGGACAACAAGCCGCTGGGCACGTTCGAGCTGACCGGCATCGCGCCGGCGCCGCGCGGCGTCCCGCAGATCGAGGTGACCTTCGACATCGACGCGAACGGCATCGTGCACGTGTCCGCCAAGGACCGCGGCACGGGCAAGGAGCAGTCGATGACGATCTCCGGCGGCTCCGGCCTGCCGAAGGACGAGATCGACCGCATGGTCCGCGAGGCCGAGGCGCACGCCGCCGAGGACAAGAAGCGCCGTGAGGAGGCGGAGACCCGCAACTCCGCCGAGCAGCTGGTCTACTCCACGGAGAAGCTGCTCACCGACAACGACGACAAGCTGTCCGACGACGTCAAGACCGAGGTCCGCGGCGCGGTGGACGACCTGAAGAAGGCGCTGGAGGGCGACGACCTCGCGGAGGTCACCGCCAAGCAGACCGCCCTGGTCACCGCCAGCCAGAAGATCGGCGAGGCGCTCTACTCGGCCAACCAGCAGGCTCCCGAGGGTGCCGCCGACGGCCAGCCGGCCGACGGCGCGTCCGCGGGCACCGCGCAGGACGACGACGTGGTGGACGCCGAGATCGTCGACGACGAGGGTGACAAGAAGTGAGCGACGACCCGACGCGGGGCGAGGGCCGCCCCGACCCGGAGGAGAGCCCGCGCGTGACGGACAAGCGCCGCATCGACCCGGAGACGGGCGAGCTGCGCGAGCCGACGCCCGAGGAGGAGGTCCTCGCCGCCGCGGAGGAGGCGACGAACGCCGCCGCCGCCGACGTGGCGGGCGAGGACCTCGCCGAGGCCCAGCGGCTGGCCGCCGAGCGGCTCGACGAGCTGCAGCGGCGCAACGCCGACTACTTCAACCTCGAGCAGCAGTACTCGGCCTACGTGAAGCGGTCCAAGACCGAGGCCGCGGCCGCCCGGGACCAGGGCGTCGCCGCGGTGGCCGAGGCGCTGATCGGCGTCCTCGACGACATCGAGCTGGCCCGCCAGCACGGTGACCTGCAGGGGCCGTTCGCGTCGATCGCCGAGAAGCTCGAGGCCACGGTGGGCCGGTTCGGCATCGAGCGCTACGGCGCCGCCGGCGAGCCGTTCGACCCGCAGGTGCACGAGGCGCTCATGCACGGGCACGCGGCGGACGTCACCGAGCCGACGGTGCAGCAGGTGCTGCAGCCCGGCTACCGGATGGGCGAGCGCATCGTGCGCCCGGCCCGCGTCGCCGTGGTCGACCCGGAGGCGTGACGAGCAGCGTGCGGACCCGCCGGCCACGGACCACCGTGGCCGGCGGGTCCGCCCCGCCCGGGGGCCCGACGCGGCACCGGGACGGGACGGACGGACGGAAGGAGGCGTCGTGAGCGGGCAGGACTGGCTCGAGAAGGACTTCTACGCCGTGCTCGGCGTCCCCAAGGACGCCGACGCGGCCAGCATCAAGAAGGCGTACCGCAAGCTCGCGCGGACCATGCACCCGGACCACAACCCGGGCGACGCGGCCGCGGAGGCGAAGTTCAAGGAGGTCGGCGAGGCCTACGCCGTGCTCTCCGACCCCGAGCAGCGCCAGCAGTACGACCAGCTCCGGGCGATGGCGGGCGGCGCGCGGTTCCGCGCGGGCGCCGGCGGTCCGGGGGCCGGTCCGGCGGGCGGGTTCGAGGACCTGTTCGGCGGCGTGTTCGGCGGCGCGGGCGGCGGCGGCAGCCGGGTGCGGTTCCCCCAGGGGGCGCCGGGCGCCGGCGGCGCGGGCGCGGGCGGCTTCGAGGACATCCTCGGCGGCCTGTTCGGCGGGGGCGGCTTCGGCCAGACCCGCGCGGCCCGGCGCGGCGCCGACCTGTCGGCCGTCACGACGCTGCCCTTCCGGCAGGCCGTCGAGGGCTCGACCGTGGCGCTGGGCGTCGAGGGGCGGACCGTCAAGGCCCGCATCCCCGCCGGCGTGCGCGACGGCCAGAAGATCCGGCTGCGCGGCAAGGGCCGGCCCGGGGAGAACGGCGCCCCGGCCGGCGACCTCGAGGTGACCGTGCGCGTGACGCCGCACCCGGTGTTCGCGCTGGACGGGAACAACCTCCGGGTCACGCTGCCGGTCGCGTTCGACGAGGCCGCGCTGGGCGCCGAGGTGCCCGTGCCGACGCTCGACGGCGGCACCGTGCGGCTGAAGATCCCGGCGGGCACCCCGTCGGGCCGGACGCTGCGGGTCAAGGGCCGCGGCGTCACCACGGCGAGCGGCACCGGCGACCTGCTGGTCACCGTGCAGGTCGTCGTCCCGCAGCGGCTGAGCGCCGCCGCGAAGGAGGCCGTGCAGGCGTTCGGCATCGCGACGTCCGGGGAGGACCCGCGCGCCGACCTGCTGGCACGCGCCGCGGAGTGACCCGACCGGGACGGGGGAGGTGCTCGTGATGGCGTCGACGTCGATGGA
>JAPSIJ010000300.1 GCA_031178805.1 Cellulomonas sp.
GCGAGGACGTTGAGCCCGCGCTCCATGCTCCGCCGGGCCTCCTCGTTGAAGGCGATGATCTTGGCCATGGGGCTGTGATCCTTCTTCCGGTTCGTGGGTCGGCCGGTCGGTGCCCGCGACGGACGGGCCGCACGCGCGGTCACGTCCCGCGTCGCGACGACCCTCACCTAGGCCGGTGCTGCTGTCACTCCCCACCGGAGAGTGCTAAGTCAATGGTTAGCACTCGACCCCTGCGAGTGCAAGCAGCGCGGCCCCGTCCGGGGACGACGACGGCCCGGTCGCGGGCCTCCGCGACCGGGCCGGTCGGAGCGGGCAGCGCCCGCGGTGCTTCGGGTGCGGGCGCAGGCCCGCGGCGGCGTCAGAGCGGGCGGACCTGCTCGGCCTGCGGGCCCTTGCTGCCCTGGCCGACCTCGAAGTCCACCGCCTGGCCCTCCTCGAGGGAGCGGTAGCCCGAGCTCTGGATCGCGCTGTAGTGGACGAAGAGGTCCTGGCCGCCGCCGTCGGGCGTGATGAACCCGTACCCCTTCTCCGCGTTGAACCACTTGACCGTGCCCTGCGCCATGCCCTGCTCCTCGCCGTCCGGGGTCCGGGACGCTCCGCCGTCGCCCCGGTGCGTGGAGCCTAGTGGCGCCCGAACGGCGTCGACCAGGGGGTTCGTCCGTCCGCACGCGTCCTGTGCGGAGCCCGTCAGGCCTCGGGGTCGGTGACGAGCAGGACGACGATGCCCGTGCCGGCGCGGTCGGGGTCGACCTCGACCGTCGTGACGCCCGTCGTCGTCCCGACGAGCTCGCCGGTGACCCGCAGGTCCTCCGAGGCGAGGTAGACCGTCGAGGCGTCCGGCAGGTCGTCGGTCGCGTTGTCCGGCGTGACGTCGGTGAAGCCCGCGGCGCGCAGGTCGTCGGCGACCCGCCCGGCGAGGCCGGAGACGCGGGCGCCGTTGAGCACCTCGACCGGCGTGGTCAGCACGGGTGCCGCGGCGGGCCCCTCGGGCGGCGGCGTGGTCTCCGCGGCCGGCGCCTCGCCCTCCGTGGCGGGCTCCTCGGCGGCCGGGTCGTCGCCCGCCGGCACCTCCTCCTCCGCCGCGGGCGGGTTCCCGCCCCCGACGACCGGCAGGTCGCCCGTGCGGGACAGGTACGCCACGGCGCCGTACGCGAGCACCGGCACCACCAGCAGCACGACGAGGAACGGCCACCACCGGCTCCAGGCGGAGCGGGGCGCGCGGTGCACGCCGCGGGGCCCGTCGGGCGTGACGGCGTCGAACTCGTCGTCCGGGTAGGGGTAGTCGGCCTTGCTCACGGCGGAAAGGCTAACGGGTGGACCCCGGCGCGGCGGGGACGCCGGCACCCGTCCGTGCGCCGTGCGGTGTGACGTGCGGCGCGCCGTGCCGCCCGGTGTCCGGTTCGTCGTGCCGTGCCCCCTCGGTCGCCGCGCCGTGCACCGTCGGTCGCGGCGCGACGGCCCGGAGAGGGTCGGTCGGGTGCCGGCTCAGGCGTCGGTGCCGAGGCGGCGGGCCGTGCGGGCCCGCTGCCGCGAGGAGCGCATCCGGCGCAGGCGCTTGACCAGCATGGGGTCGTGCGCGAGGGCCGCCGGGTCGTCGATGAGCGCGTTGAGCACCTGGTAGTACCGCGTCGCCGACATGTCGAACAGCTCGCGGATGGCCTGCTCCTTGGCGCCCGCGTACTTCCACCACTGCCGCTCGAACGCGAGGACCGCCTGGTCCCGCTCCGACAGCGACGACGTGGCGTCGGCCGGGCGGGGCTCCTCGAGCGTGGCGGTCGCGCTGCTCGCCGCGGCGTCCATGGTGCCTCCGGTCCGTCGGTCCTCCGCACGCGCCGGGGCGGGCCCGGCACCGTGCGCCGCCCTCGCGGACGGCGCTGCCATGCTACGTGCGAATGACAGGGGTGTCATTCCCCGTGCGGGGGTGGCGACGGCTCGCGCGAGCGACGGTAGCGTGCGGCGCCGTGACGCCCGCACCCCTGGACCAGCTCGTCGCCCCGGACTGGGCGCGCGCCCTCGCCCCGGCGGAGCCCGCGCTGCGCGCCGCCGGCGAGTTCCTGCGCACCGAGGTCGCCGCGGGCAGGGAGTACCTGCCCGCGGCCGACGCGGTCCTGCACGCGTTCCGCCGCCCGCTCGCGGACGTCCGCGTGCTCGTCGTCGGCCAGGACCCCTACCCGACGCCCGGGCACCCCATGGGGCTGTCCTTCTCGGTGCAGCCCGACGTCCGCCCGGTCCCGCGCTCGCTCGCCAACATCTTCACCGAGCTGGCCACCGACGTGGGCGTGCCGACGCCGTCGTCCGGGGACCTCACGCCGTGGGCCGACCAGGGCGTGATGCTGCTCAACCGGGTCCTGACGGTGCGTCCCGGCGCGCCGGCGTCGCACCGGGGCAAGGGCTGGGAGCAGCTGACCGACCGCGCGATCGGGGCGCTCGTCGAGCGCGGCGGTCCGCTCGTCGCGGTGCTGTGGGGCCGCGACGCGCAGCAGCTGCGCCCCGCGCTCGGCGACGTGCCCGTCGTCATGAGCCCGCACCCGAGCCCGCTCTCGGCGAGCCGCGGGTTCTTCGGCTCGCGCCCGTTCTCGCGGGTGAACGCGCTGCTGGCGGAGCAGGGCGCCCCGCCGGTGGACTGGTCGCTCCCCTGACCGACGCGCCGCACGGGCGCCGGGACCGGCACCGACTCTCCTGAGACGTCCCGCAGGCCGCACACCCGGTCGGCGTCGCGAGGGCGGGACGTGGTGCGGGGCGGGGGGTGGTGCGGCGGAGGGCGCCGGCGGGGTGGGCCGTGCGGCGGGGGCGCCGACGGCCGGTGGGCCGTCCGTGGCGGTCGCGTCCCCCGGACGGGGCATAGTGGGGACGTGCGTGCCGACGACCGCCCCGAGCCGACCCCGACGCCCGACGCCCCCGACACCGAGGCCCCCGACACGGACGCCCCCGGCAGCGGCACGACCGCCGCCGCGGCGGCACCGCGCTGGGGACGCTACGTCGCCGTCGGGGACTCGTTCACGGAGGGCCTGTGGGACGCGCCCGACGGGCAGGACGCGCCGCAGCGCGGGTGGGCCGACCAGCTCGCGTCGCACCTGTCGCGCCGCCGCGCCGCCGCCGGCCTGCCGCCGCTCGAGTACGCGAACCTGGCCGTCCGCGGCCGGCTCATGCGGCCGATCCTGCACGAGCAGGTCCCGGCGGCCCTCGAGCTGCGTCCCGACCTCGTCAGCGTGATCGGCGGCGGCAACGACATGCTGCGCCCGTCCGTCGACGTCGACCGGCTCGCCGCCGACCTGGAGGAGGTCGTCGCCCGCGTGCGTGCGACGGGCGCCGACGTGCTGCTCGGCACCGGCTTCGACGCGCGCGAGAGCCCCCTGGTGAAGGCGACCCGCGCCCGGGTGGGCGTCTACAACGCGCACGTGTGGTCGATCGCACGCCGCCAGGGCGCGTACGTGCTGGACACGTGGGGCATGCGCAGCCTCCTCGACTGGCGCATGTGGGCCGCGGACCGCATCCACATGACCACCGAGGGCCACACGCGCGTGGCGCAGGCCGCGCTCGTGGCGCTGGGCCTGCCGCCGGAGCGTGCGGACTGGGACGACCCGCTCGCGCCGCTGCCCGCCGTGCCCCGCCTCGACAAGGCCCGCGCCGACGCCCGCTGGTTCCGCGAGCACGCGTACCCGTGGGCGACGCGCCGGCTGCGGGGCCGGTCGTCGGGCGACGCGCGCATGCCGAAGCGTCCCGTGCCGGCGCCGCTCGACTGAGGCCCCACCCG
>JAPSIJ010000022.1:0-2218 GCA_031178805.1 Cellulomonas sp.
CGCCGGGGCTTCCCCGAGTCGTGGGCGGAGCGCCTCGACCGCGTCGGGCTGCGGGAGGTCCGCGTCGCGTCGCTCACCCTCGGCTACCGGACGCCCGCCGAGGTGATGGCCGAGGCCGAGCCCGTGATCCGGGCCGTGCTGCCCGACGCCGAGGTGCCGACCGCGGTGCGACGCACCGGCGTGCCCGTGCGGCACGGGTCGGTCGCCGAGCGGGACGAGGTCCTCGCCGGGTGGCTGGCGGACCACGGCACCGGGACGGCGTGCGTGATCGGCGACCCCGCGTACGCCGGCACCGACCGCGTGCGGTCGCTGACCGCCGAGGGGGCGAAGGGGCTGGAGTTCGACCTGGTCGTGCTGGTCGAGCCGGCGGCGCCCGCGCCCGGCGTCGCCGGAGCCGTGGACCGGTACGTCGCGATGACGCGGGCCACGCAGCGCCTGGTCGTGCTCACCCGCTGAGGCGCGGTTCCCGGCGGGGCGGCTCAGCCCTTCTCGGGGTCGTGGCCCCAGTTCATCAGCGAGTACCGCCAGGGCGTGTCCGTGACGTCGCCGTCGGGCCGCTGCGCGAGGTGCCGGTGCACGTAGCCGACGACCGTGCGCATGTGGGCGTAGTCGTCGTCGGTCAGGTCGGCCTTCCTGGTCCGGGCGATCGCGACGATCCGGCGGCCGGAGCGGTGCCCCACGGACTCCCCGCCGTCGTCCTTCTGCCCCACCGAGCGGGACTCGTCGGTGTCCAGCCACCGCTCCAGCTCGCCCGGGGTCAGGTTCACCACGTCGGCGTAGTCCGCCGCGACCTGCCTGCGCTCGTCCTCGTCCACCCGGCCATGGTGGCACCGGGGGCGCCGGCGCACCCGTCGGGCGGGGCGCCGGCGCCGGCCGGGCGGGGTCAGGCGGGGTACGGCACGGCGACGTCCAGCACCCAGGTGACGCCGAACCGGTCGCGGACCATGCCGTACAGCGGCGCCCACCCGGACGGGGCGAGCGGCTGGACCACCGTCGCCCCCTCGGCGAGCCGCTCCCAGTACCCGGTGATCTCCGCGGCGCTGGTGCCGCGCACGGACACGAAGTAGGCGTTCTCGCCCTGCTGCCACGGCAGCGCCGCGGGCACGTCGTACGCCATGACGTGCAGCCCCTCCGGGGACCGCACCTCGCCCCAGAGCACCTCGTCCACCCCGGGGGCGTCCGCCGGGGCGCCGGCGTCGCGGTAGGTGACCACCGTGAGCTCCCCGCCGAAGACGGACCGGTAGTGCTCGAGGGCGGCGCGGGCGTCGCCGCGCAGGTTGATGTGGGTGGTGGTGGTGACGGGCACGGGTCCTCCTGGGGTCGGTGCGCCGGCCGGTGCCGGGCGACGGGACGACAGTCGCAGCCCAACCGGCCAGGTCCTGTCCGCATGGCGCGCACACTGGTGACGTGCCCTCGACCTCCGCCCGGCTGCTCGCCCTGCTCTCGCTGCTGCAGACGCGGCGGGACTGGTCGATGGGCGCGCTCGCGGACCGGCTGGACGTGAGCACCCGCACGGTGCGCCGGGACGTCGACCGGCTGCGGGACCTGGGCTACCCGGTGACCAGCACCCGGGGGCGCGACGGCGGCTACCGGCTCGACGCCGGCACCGAGCTGCCGCCCCTGCTCCTGGACGACGACCAGGCCGTGGCCGTCGCGGTCGGGCTGCGCGCCGCGGCGGCCGCGGGCGCGGGCGTCGAGGAGGCGGCGGTGCGCGCGCTCGCCACGCTGCGCCAGGTGCTGCCATCCCGGCTCCGGCACCGGGTGGACGCGGTCGAGTTCCGGGCCCTGCCGGCCGAGGACGCGCCGGAGGTGGACCCCGCGGTGCTGGTGGCGCTGAGCACCGCGGTGCGGGCGCGGGAGGTGCTGCGGTTCGACTACGCCGCGCCGGGCCGGGAGCCGCCCGCCGGGGCGCCGCCGGTGCCGCCCCGCCGCGCCGAACCGCACCACCTCGTGGCGCGGGCCGGCCGCTGGTACCTCGTGGCGTGGGACCTGGACCGCTCGGCGTGGCGCACCTTCCGCGCCGACCGGCTGACCCCGCGGGTGCCGACGGGGCCGCGGTTCGCGCCCCGCGACCTGCCCGGCGGGGACGTCGGCGACGTCGTGGCCGGGCGGTTCCGCGGCGCGGGCCCGGGCGACGGGACGGCGTGGCCGTGCCGCGGCGAGGTCCTGCTCGACCTGCCGCTGGACCGCGTCGCGCCGTTCGCGCCGGACGGCCTCG
>JAPSIJ010000022.1:2318-14849 GCA_031178805.1 Cellulomonas sp.
CGACCGCACCCGGCTGGTGCTCGGGTCGTGGTCGTGGCCGGCGCTCGCGGCGGCGGTGGGGCGGTTCGACGCGGACGTCGAGGTGGTCGGCCCGCCCGAGCTGCGGGCGGCGTGCGCGGCGCTCGCGGCCCGCTACGCCCGGGCGGCCGCCCCCGCCCCGTCCGGGTGACGGGCGGCGGGGACGTCAGGTGTGGTCGAACACCGGCCGGCGCCCCGGGGGCTGGTCCGGTGCCGGGTGGTCCTCGCCCGGCGGCACGTCCCGCTCCTGCACCGGCTCCGCGGCCGTGAGCAGCACCTCCTCGCCGTGGTGCGTCAGCCGGACCGCGTCCCCCGCGACGAGCCGGTACGCCACCCGGTCCGGCCCGACGTCCACCCGGGCCCGCGCGCCGCCCTGCAGCACGGTGAACGCCATCCGGGTCAGCGCCCGCGGCAGCCGCGGGGCGAGCCGGAGCAGCCCGTGGTCGTGCCGCAGCCCGCCGAACCCCGCGACCAGCGCGGTCCAGGCCCCGGCCAGCGCGGCCACGTGCAGCCCCTCCTCCGTGGCCGCCCGCAGGTCGGACAGGTCGATCAGGGCGCACTCGCGCGCGTACTCGTAGGCGAGCTCCAGGTGCCCCACCTCGGCGGCGACCACCGCCTGCGCGGGAGCGGACAGCGAGGAGTCGCGCACGGTGATCGGCTCGTAGTAGCCGAAGTCCCGGCGCTTCTGCTCCACGGAGAAGTGCTCCCCCGCCAGGTGCAGCGCGAGCACCAGGTCCGCCTGCTTCACCACCTGCCGGCGGTACAGCTCGACGTAGGGCGCGTGGTCCGCCAGCGGGTACCGGGCGGTCTCCGCGCTGCCGAACTCCCACCGGGCGTGCTTCGTGAAGCCCTCGTGCTGCTCGGTGACCCCGAGGGTCCGGGCGTACGGCACCACCATCCGCTCGGCGGCCCGCAACCAGTCGGCGCGCTCGGCCTCGGTCACGCCGAGCCGCTCGGCCTCGTCCGGGTGGTCCTCGCACGCGCCGGCCGCGGCCCGCAGGTTCGCCGCCGCCATCAGGTTCGTGTACGTGTTGTTGTCGACGAGCGCGGTGTACTCGTCGGGCCCGGTCACGCCGTCGATCCGGAAGCCCTCGTCGGTGTGCTGGCCGCGCCCCGCCCACAGCCGCGCGGTCTCGACGACGAGGTCGACGCCGACCCGGGCGGCGAACTCCGCGTCGCCGGTGACGGCGACGTGCCGCGCCGCCGCGAACGCGATGTCCGCGTTCACGTGGAACGCCGCGGTCCCCGCGGGCCAGTAGCCGGAGGACTCCCGGCCGCTGATCGTGCGCCACGGGAACGTGACGCCCGGCAGCCCGAGCTCGGCGGCGCGCTCGCGGGCCAGCGGCAGCCCCGCGTGCCGCCACCGCAGGTGCGCGGACGCCGCCTCGGGGAGCACGTGGTCCAGCACCGGCAGCACGAAGCACTCCGAGTCCCAGAAGCTGTGCCCCTGGTACCCGGTGCCGGCCAGCCCCTTGGCGCGGATGCCGACGCCCGCCACCTGGGCCGCCGCCTGCACCACCTGGAACAGCGCGTAGCGGACCGCCTGCTGCATCGGCGGGTCGCCCTCGAGCAGCACGTCGCCGCGCTCCCACACGCCGGCCAGGAACTCCGCCTGCTCGGCGAGCAGCGCGTCCGCGCCGGCCTCCCGGGCGGCGGCCAGCGCGGCGGCGGACCGCGCGTCCGGGTCGTCGGCGTCCGACCCCGCCGCGAAGGCGGCCAGCACCAGCACCTCGACCCACTGGCCCGCCCGCAGGTCCACGGTGAGCCGGGCCGGCCCGGGGCCCTCCGACCAGCGCGGCCGCACGCCGGGTGACGCGGTCACCTCGTGCGCCGTGCGGACCACCAGCACGCACCCGGACCGGTGGGCCCGCTGCCGGACGAGGGACCCGTCGGCCGCGTGCCGGCACGCGACCGTGCGGACGCCGGGCGCGTCGCGGTGGTGGTGCGGCTCCCCGTGGTCGCAGCCCGGCACCGGCAGCGCGGTCAGCGTCACCTCCGAGACCGCCTCCACCCGCCACCGGGTGGCCACGACCTCCCGGCGGACCAGGGACACCAGCCGGCGGCTGGTCAGCCGCACCGACCCGCCGGACGGCGCCGTCCAGCCGAGCTCGCGGTCCAGCACGCCCCGGCGCAGGTCCAGGACCCGGTCGGCGTGGTGCACCGCGCCGGCGGTCCCGTCCACCGGCGCCCCGTCCACCGACCAGCCCAGCGCCCAGCCGTCGACGACCGGCTCCAGCCGCTCCTCGACCTCCGGGTAGCCGTAGGCGTCCTCCGCGTAGGTGTGGTCGTGGTCCTCGTGCACCCCCGCCAGCAGCGTCCCCGGGCCCCGGCCCGGGACCGGCGCGTCCAGCACCCCGCGCACGCCGAGGTAGCCGTTGGACAGGGTCAGCACCGTCGCCGCCGCCGCCGGGTGGTCGACGTCCAGGGTCGACTCGCGCACCAGCCAGGTGTCGTCTCCGCTCCGCACGGGCCTCACTCCACCACACCGCCGGGCGTCCCACCTGCGTGGGGACGCGCGGGCCCGGTCACCAGGTGATGGTGAACCACACGACCTTGCCGGCCGCGCGGGGCTGCCAGCCCCAGGCCGAGGCGAGCGCCTCGACGATGTGCAGCCCGTGGCCACCGGGGAGCCCGGCGCGGCCGCTCTGCGGGGCGGGGGGCAGCGGGTCGGCGTCCTCGACCTCGACCGTGAGGTCCCGGCGGCTGGCCCGCACGCGCAGCGTGATCTCGCCGGTGCCGCGGGCGTGCCGCACGGCGTTGGTGACCACCTCGCTCGCGACCAGCTCCATCGAGGCCAGGGCCTGGGGGGAGGCACCCGCGTCCCGCGCCCGGTCGACCGCCCAGTGGCGGGCGCGGGCGATCGACCGCGGCGCCGCGGGGACGACCACGGTGCGGCCGTCCTGACGTGCGCCCATCACGGCACATACCGTAAGGCCCCCGCGGGCCCCGTGCAGCCGCCGCCGGTCACGATCGGGTGACAGCACCCAGGTGAGGAGCGCCACACCGCCGCGGCGCGCGGGCCTGCGGGGCGGTTCCTCGCGCGGCCGCGCGCGACGGCATACTCGTCCCCGACGGTGCTGCGGACGAGCGGCCCGGAGCGGCGCGACCAGGGGGCCGGCAGGTGCAGGACTCGAGGCGGGACGCGCTGCTCGCGCAGGTCACGACCCAGCTCGCGCAGACGCTGGACGCCGAGGTGGCCGTCTCCCGGCTCGCCCGGCTGCTGGTGCCGGGCCTGGGCGACTGGTGCCTCGTCACCCTCGTCGAGGACGACGAGTCCCGCGCCCACCGGCGGCGACCGCGGGACATCGGCTGGTCGCACCGCGACCCCGCGCTCGGCGACGTGGTCGCGGAGTACGCCGCCGAGCGGCTCGCCGCGCTGTCCGCCGAGTCGTTCCTCGCGCGCGCCCTCGACGACGGCGAGGTGGTCCACGTGCCGGCCGGCGCGCTGGCCGCCCTGGAGGGCGTGCTGGCACCCGGCCGGGCCCGGGAGCTGATCGCGGTGCTGGCGCCCACCTCGGTCGCCGTGGTGCCGCTGCGGGTGCGCGGCCGCACGCTCGGCGCGCTCAGCGTGTTCCGCGGCGGCGACCGGCCCGCGCTGGACGAGCACGGGATCGGGCTGCTCACGGACGCGGCCGCCGCCGCGGCGCTCGCCCTGGACAACGCGCGGCTGTACCGGCGGCAGCGGGACGTGGCGTGGACCTTCCAGCGCTCGCTGCTGACCGCCCCGGTCGAGCCCGACCACGTGCACGTCGTGGCCCGCTACCAGCCGGCCGCCGAGGCCGCGCGGGTCGGCGGCGACTGGTACGACGCCTTCCTGCAGCCCGACGGCTCCACGGTGCTGGTGATCGGCGACGTCGTGGGCCACGACGTCGAGGCCGCGGCGCTGATGGCGCAGCTGCGGGCCATGCTGCGCGCGATCGCCGTCGTCACCGAGGGCTCGCCGGCGCAGGTGCTGTCGCGGCTGGACGCGGCGCTGCGGACCCTGCAGATCCCGGCGATGGCCACCGTGGTGGTCGCGCGGGTCGAGCAGACCGCGGACGAGCGGGCCCGGGGCGTCACGCGTTTGCGCTGGTCCAGCGCGGGCCACCCGCCGCCGGTCGTGGTCGACCCCGACGGCGGGGTGCGGACGCTGACGAGCAGCCGCCAGGGACCGCTGCTCGGCGTCGCCCCGGAGCGCCCGCGCGTCGAGGACGAGGTCGTCCTGGACCGCGGCGCGACCGTGCTCCTCTACACCGACGGGCTGGTCGAGCGCCGCACCCGCTCGCTGCGCGCCGGGATCGCCGACCTCGCGGACGCCCTGCGGCGGCACGGCGGCGCGGACCTGGAGACCCTCTGCGACACGCTGCTGGCCGAGCTCCCCGGCGGGCCGGGCGAGGACGACATCGCGCTGCTGGGCGTCCGGCTGCACCGGCAGGACCGGCCGCGCCCCGCGGAGGCCGGCCCGAACCGGGTGCCGCCGGGCGTGCCGCACGAGCCGCCGCCGGCCCCGGCGGGCTGAGCCCCGCCCGGGACCGGCGACGGGCCGTCAGGCCCCGACGTACGCCGCGAGGTGCTCGCCGGTGAGCGTCGAGCGCGCCGCCACCAGGTCGGCGGGCGTGCCCTCGAACACGACCCGGCCGCCGTCGTGCCCGGCGCCCGGGCCGAGGTCGATGATCCAGTCCGCGTGCGCCATCACCGCCTGGTGGTGCTCGATCACGATCACCGACTTCCCGGCGTCGACCAGCCGGTCCAGCAGCCCGAGCAGCTGCTCGACGTCCGCCAGGTGCAGGCCGGTCGTCGGCTCGTCCAGGACGTAGACGCCGCCCTTCTCCCCCATGTGCGTCGCGAGCTTCAGCCGCTGGCGCTCACCGCCGGACAGCGTGGTCAGCGGCTGCCCGAGCGAGAGGTAGCCCAGCCCGACGTCGGCGAGCCGGTGCAGGATCGCGTGCGCCGCGGGCGTGCGCGCGTCGCCCGACCGGAAGAACTCCTCCGCCTCCGTGACCGGCATCGCGAGCACCTCGGCGATGTTCCGCCCGCCCAGGTGGTACTCGAGCACGGCCGCCTGGAACCGCCGGCCCTCGCACTCCACGCAGGTGGACGCGACCGTCGCCATCATGCCGAGGTCCGTGTAGACCACCCCGGCGCCGTTGCACGTCGGGCACGCGCCCTCGGAGTTGGCGCTGAACAGCGCCGGCTTGACCCCGTTGGCCTTGGCGAACGCCTTGCGGATCGGCTCCAGCAGCCCGGTGTAGGTGGCGGGGTTGCTGCGCCGCGACCCGCGGATGGCGCCCTGGTCGATGGTGACCACGCCCTCGCGCCCGGCCACCGAGCCGTGGATCAGCGAGCTCTTGCCGGAGCCGGCCACGCCGGTCACGACGGTGAGCACGCCGAGCGGCACGTCCACGTCGACGCCCCGGAGGTTGTGCGCGGTCGCGCCGCGCACCTCCAGCGCGCCGGTGGGCGTGCGGACGGTCTCCTTCAGGTGCGCGCGGTCGTCCAGGTGCCGGCCGGTGAGCGTGCCGCTGGCGCGCAGGCCGTCGAGCGTGCCCTCGTAGCAGATCGTCCCGCCGGCCGTGCCCGCGCCGGGGCCGAGGTCGACCACGTGGTCCGCGATCGCGATGGTCTCCGGCTTGTGCTCCACGACGAGCACCGTGTTGCCCTTGTCGCGCAGCCGCAGCAGCAGGTCGTTCATCCGCTGGATGTCGTGCGGGTGCAGGCCGACCGTCGGCTCGTCGAACACGTAGGTGATGTCGGTGAGCGAGGACCCGAGGTGCCGGATCATCTTGGTGCGCTGCGCCTCGCCGCCGGACAGCGTGCCGGACGGCCGGTCCAGGCTGAGGTAGCCGAGCCCGATCTCCACGAACGAGTCGAGCGTGTCCCGCAGCCCGGCCAGCAGCGGCGCCACCGACGGCTCGTCGAGCTCGCGCACCCACGCGGCCAGGTCGCTGATCTGCATCGCGCACGCCTCGGCGATGTTCAGGCCGGCGACCCGCGACGACCGGGCGGCCTCGCTCAGCCGGCTGCCGCCGCACTCCGGGCAGGTGGTGAAGGTGACTGCGCGGTCCACGAACGCGCGCAGGTGCGGCTGCAGGGCGTCGCGGTCCTTGGACAGCAGGGCCTTCTGGATCTTCGGGACCAGGCCCTCGTAGGTCAGGTTCGTGTTCTCGATCTTGACCTTCGTCGCCTCCCGGTACAGGAAGTCGTGCCGCTCGGTCTCGGTGTAGTCGCGCACCGGCTTGTCCGGGTCGAGGAAGCCCGAGGCCGAGAACACCCGCACGTACCAGCCGTCGGGCGTGTACCCGGGCACCGTGATGGCACCCTCGGCCAGCGACTTCGACTCGTCCACCAGCTGGCCGATGTCGATGTCGTTCACCTGGCCCATGCCCTCGCACCGCGGGCACATGCCGCCGGTCACCGTGAACTCGCGCCGCTCCTTCACCGTCTTCCCGTCCCGCTCGAACGTGACGGCGCCCGCGCCGCTGACCGACGGCACGTTGAACGAGAAGGCGTTCGGCGAGCCGACGTGCGGCTGCCCGAGCCGGCTGAACAGGATCCGCAGCATCGCGTTGACGTCGGTCGCGGTGCCCACGGTGGACCGGACGTTCGCGCCCATCCGCTCCTGGTCGACGATGATCGCCGTGGTCAGGCCCTCCAGCAGGTCGACGTCCGGGCGGGACAGCGACGGCATGAACCCCTGCAGGAAGGCGCTGTAGGTCTCGTTGATCATCCGCTGCGACTCCGCGGCGATCGTGCCGAACACCAGCGAGCTCTTGCCGGACCCGGACACCCCGGTGAACACCGTCAGCCGGCGCTTGGGCAGGTCGAGGCTGACGTCCTTGAGGTTGTTCTCCCGGGCGCCGCGCACCCGGATCAGGTCGTGCCGGTCGGCGGTGTGCGCCCCGGTCCGGTCGGCGGTCTGCGCGGTCGTCGTCATGCGGGTCTCCCTCGGGGGCGGGGGTGGGCTCAACCGCGCTGCTGGATGCGGACGAGGTTGCCCGCCGCGTCCCGGACCGCGCAGTCCCGTACACCATACGGCTGGTCGGTCGGCTCCTGGACCACCTCCACCTCGGCGGCCTGCAGGCGGTCGAACACCGCGTCGAGGTCGGGGGTCGCCAGCAGGATGCCGCCGTAGGTGCCCTTGGCCATCATCTCGGTGATTGTGCGGCGCTCGTCGTCGGTGATCCCCGGGTCCACCGCCGGCGGGTGCAGCACCACCGAGGTGTCCGGCTGGCCGGGCGGGCCGACCGTCAGCCAGCGCATGCCGGCGTAGCCGACGTCCTGGCGCAGCTCGAAGCCGAGCAGGTCGCGGTAGAACGCCAGGGCGGCGTCGGCGTCGTCGTGGGGCAGGAAGCTCGCGTGGATGCTGATGTCCATGGCGGTCACGCTAGGTCCGCCCCGACCGGGCGGACTTCTCGGTTCCTGACCGGTCGGGTGACCTGGCCGGCGTGGCAGGACGGGATGCCCGCGAGCGTGGCGACGGGGCCGTGCGGGCCGGCGTCGTCCGGGCCCGCGCCACCGTCCGCCGCGGCGTCGGCCGCCGCGGCGTCCGCGGCGGCGCGGCGGTAGGCCCCCGGCGGCATGCCGACCAGCGCGGTGAACCGGGTCGTGAACGTGCCGAGCGACGAGCAGCCGACGGCCCAGCACACCTCGGTCACGCTGAGGTCCCCCCGGCGCAGCAGCGCCATCGCCCGCTCCACCCGCCGGGTCATCAGGTACGCGTACGGGGACTCCCCGTAGGCGCGGCGGAACTCCCGGCTCAGGTGCCCGGCGGAGACGTGCGCGCCGCGCGCCAGCGCCTCCACGTCGAGCGGCCGGGCGTACTCCCGGTCCATCCGGTCGCGGACGCGCCGGAGCATCGCGAGGTCGCGCAGGTGCTGCGCCGCGCCGCTGCTGGTGCCCACGACGCCGAGCGTGCCACGTCCCGGCGCCCGCGACCAGCACCTTCCGCACGTCCCTCGCGCCACCTACGGTGGAGCGCGTGAGCACCGATGCGCCCCGGCTGACCGACGAGGACCTCGCGCTGCTGCGCCGCCCGCTGCACGGCTTCCTCACCACCGCCGCGGGGCCCGTGCCGCCGCAGCCCCGGCCGGTGTGGTTCGAGGCCGCGCCGGACACGGTCCAGCTGTTCACCGGCCCGGACTCCGTCAAGGTGCGGCGGCTGCGGCGCGACCCGCTCGCGTCGCTGGTCGTGGCCGCCCCGGCCGGCGAGCGGGAGGGCTGGGTGGCCGTGGCGGGCGACGTCACGGTCGAGCCGGACGGCGCGCACGACCTCGCCGCGCGGCTCGCCGCCCGCTACTGGGACCTCGAGGACTACGCGCGCGCCGCCGACCTCGCCGCGATCCTCGCCGAGGACCAGGTGCGGCTCGTCATCCACCTGCGGGAGGTCCGCCGGTACGCGTCCTGACGCGCGTAGCGACGCGGCGCAGCTCGAACAGGTACGGCCGGTCGCTGCCGCGCGCGTCCATCGCGCCGAGCACGGTGTCCTCGTCCACCGCCCGGAAGGCGTCCAGCACCGGCAGGTCGTCGTAGAGCAGCGCCGCCGACACCACCCCGCGGTACCGCACCGCCCGCAGCCGACCCCGCGGCCGCCGGGTGCGCACCAGGGGCAGGACCAGGGGCAGGGCCACGGCCGACGCGGCCGCCGCCGGCGGGGTCCGCAGCAGCGGCGCGACGCGCAGCACCAGCCCGAGCGGCACCACGCCGGGGTGCACGCTCGTCAGCCGACCGCCCGCGCGGAACACCAGCGGGTGCACCCGCTCCTCGTCGTCGACCCGCTTGCCGAACCAGCCGAGCCGCTCCAGCGCGCCGTCGAGCGGGTGCCCGGTCGGCACGCCGCGTCCCCGCCACAGCCCGCGCAGCGCGGCCGGCTCCACCGGCGGCAGCGCGTCGAACCGCTCCAGCGCCGCGTGCTCCTCGCGTCCCGTGACCACGCGCGACCTCCCTCGTCCCGGCCCCAGTGTGGCCCGCGGCCTCGGCGCGCGCCCGGCCGGTCCCGCTCGTACGGTGGCCCGATGAGCCTCGCCGCGACCGCCGCCGACCGCCTGATCCGCGCCTACCAGCGCCGGCTGTCCCCCCGGAAGGGGTACGCCTGCGCGCACCGCGTCGCCCACGGCGGCACCGGCTGCTCGGAGGCCGTCCGGCAGATCGTCACCCGCCGCGGCGTGCTCCGCGGCGCGCGGCCGACCGTCGCGCGGTTCGTCGCGTGCTACCAGGCCGCCGGGATGCTCGCGCAGAACGGCGGGGTGCAGGGCGTGTGCTGCTGCGGCCCCATCCCCATCCCGTTCCGGTTCTGACCCCGGGGCCGCGCCGACGTCAGGCGGCCGCGGCGCGGTAGGGCCGGAAGAACTCGCGGAGCTCGTGCGCGTAGGCCTCCGGCTCCTCGAACGGCGCGAAGTGCCCGCCGGCCGGCGGCTCCGTGAGCCGGACGAGCTGCGTGGTGCGCTCCAACCACGCGCGCGGGGGCCGGAGGACGTCCCCGCGGAACAGCGCGAACCCCGACGGCACCTCGACCCGCCGCGCCAGCTGCGCCGGCGGGATCGCCGCGTTGGCGCGGTACATCCGCATCGACGAGCCGATCGTCCGGGTGAGCCACGTCCCGGTGAGCACGGCCAGCAGCTCGTCCCGGGTGAACCGGCGCTCGACGTCGCCGCCGCAGTCGCTCCACGCCCGCAGCTTCTCCACGACCCACGCCGCCAGGCCGGCCGGGGAGTCGGTGAGCCCGACGGCCGCGGTCTGCGGGCGGGTCCGGTGCACGGCGGCGTAGGCCCCCTCGACCGCGCCCCAGGCGGCCGCCTCGGCGAACCAGGCGCGCTCCTCGTCCGTCAGCTCGGCCGGGTCGCCGTGCCACACGGGCAGCCCGCCGTCCGTCCGGTGCACCGCGACCACGCGGTCGGGGTGGTCGAGCGCGAGGTAGCGGCTCACGTGGCTGCCGATGTCGCCGCCCGCGGCACCGAACCGGTCGTAGCCGAGCCCCGCCATGAGCCCGGCCCACAGGCCGGCCACCGCCACGGCGTCCGGCGCGGCGCCCCGGGCCCGGTCGGAGTGCCCGAAGCCCGGCATGTCGGGCACCACCACGTCGAAGGCGTCCGCCGGGTCGGCACCGTGGGCGCCCGGGTCCGTCAGCAGCGGCACCACCTTCGCGTACCGCCACCAGGCGTCCGGCCAGCCGTGGCACAGCACCAGCGGCAGCACCGGGCCGGCCGGGGCGACGGCGCGCGCGTGCACCAGGTGCACCCCGTACCCGCCCACCTCGGCGCGGAACCGCGGCAGCACGCCGAACGGGCTCTCCGTCGCGACCCGGTCCAGGTCCTGCGCCCACTGCCGCACCAGGTCCCGCAGGTAGTCGACGTCGGCGCCGAGCGCCCAGCCGGCGTCCTCCGGCACGTCGGGCCACCGGGTGGCGAGCAGCCGGCCGCGCAGGTCGGCCAGCGCGGCCGGGTCGGCCGGCGGGACGAACGGCTCCAGGAGCAGCGTCATGGGGCCAGCCTACGACCGAGCCGGCGCGCTGACGTGCGGTTTCACCGCCAGGCGGCTTCACTGGGCGGATGAGGAGAACGGTGCGTGCCACGGGCGGCCTCCTCCTGGCCGCCGGTCTGCTCGCCGGGTGCTCGGGCCCGTTCCCGGCCGACCCCGACGGGACGCTGGAGCGGGTGACGGGCGGGGTGCTGCGCGTCGGGGTCACGGCGAACGAGCCCTGGACCGCCACCGAGCCCGGTGGCGACCCGTCGGGGCTCGAGGTCGACCTCGCGTCGGAGTTCGCCGCGACGCTCGACGCCGAGGTCGAGTGGACCGTCGGCAGCGAGGAGGACCTGATCGGGCGGCTGGAGCAGGCCGAGCTGGACCTCGTCGTCGGCGGGTTCACGGGGAAGTCGCCGTGGGGCGCGCAGGCCGCGCTGACCACGCCGTACACCACCGTCCCCGACGAGCACGGCAGGCCCGAGCCGCACGTGATGGCGGCCCCGCTCGGGGAGAACGCGTTCCTCGTCCGGCTGGAGACCTTCCTGCTGGAGCGGCACAGGGACGTGCTGCCGTGACGGCCACGTTCGGGCACACCGAGCTGCCGCCGGAGCAGGCCGACGCCCTCCGCCGGGCGGTCCGGCTCGCCTGGGTCACGATCGGCTTCCTGCTCGTCGGTGTCACCGTCGTGTACCTGGTCATGGGCAGCTCCCAGGCGATGAAGGCCGCCTGGGCCGAGGACCTGCTCTCGTTCATCCCGCCGATCAGCTTCCTGGTCGCCGTGCACCTCGCCCGCCGCCGGCCGACCGTCGGGCACCCGTACGGCTACCACCGGTCCGTCGGCGTGGGCCACCTGGTCGCCGCGGCGGCGCTGCTCACCATGGGCTCGTTCCTCGTGCTCGACTCCGGCAGCGGGCTGCTCGCCGCCGAGCACCCGCCGGTCGGCGTCATGCACCTCGGCGACCACGTGTTCTGGGCCGGGTGGCCGATGATCGGCGCGATGGTGGTCACCGGCGTGCCGCCGGTGTTCCTGGGCCGCGCGAAGATGCCGCTCGCCCGGACGCTGCACGACCGCGTCCTGTACGCCGACGCCGACATGAACAAGGCCGACTGGATGACCGCGCTCGGCAGCGTCGTCGGCATCCTCGGCATCGGCGCGGGGCTGTGGTGGGCGGACTCCGCCGCGGCGCTGTTCATCTCCGTGAGCATCCTGCGCGACGGCATCACGAACCTGCGGGTCGCGGGCCGCGCGCTGATGGACGCGCGCGCGACGACGGTCGAGGGCGACCGGCCGCACCCCCTGCTGCAGCGGGTCGACGCGCACCTGCGGTCCCTGCCGTGGGTGGCCGAGGCGGGCTCCCGGGTCCGGGACGAGGGCCACGTGTTCCACGTCGAGGCGTTCGTCGTCCCCCGCGGCGGCCGGGTGCCCGGGCTCGACGACCTGGTCGCGGCGCGCGAGAGCACGATCGCCCTGGACTGGAAGATCCAGGACCTCGTCGTGATCCCCGTGGACCAGCTGCCCGCCGAGCTGCTGCCCGGCGTCGAGGCGGCCGCCGGCGAGCACGGGTAGCGTCGCCGGGTGACCCGCGACCCCGCCGCTCCCCCGTCCGCGCGCACCGTCGTCGTCACCGGTGCCGGCGGCGGGATCGGGGCGGCCGCCGCCCGGCAGCTCGCCGCCGGCGGGCACCGCGTGGTCGTCGTGGGCCGCTCCCCCGGCCCGACCGCCGCCGTGGCCGCCGAGATCGGCGCGCCGCACCACCTCGCGGACTTCGCCGACCTGGCCCAGGTCCGCCGGCTCGCCGACGAGCTGCGGGCCTACGGCCGGATCGACGTCCTGGCGAACAACGCCGGCGGCATCTTCGGCGACCCCACGCCGACGGTCGACGGCTTCGAGCAGACGTTCCAGGTGAACCACCTCGCCCCGTACCTGCTCACCACGCGGCTGCTGGACGTGCTGATCGCGTCCCGGGCGTCCGTGATCCAGACCTCCAGCATCGGCGCGCGGCTGTTCGGGCACCTCGACCTCGACGACCTCGGGCACGAGCGGGGGTTCAGCGCCCAGCTCGCCTACGGCTCGGC
>JAPSIJ010000301.1 GCA_031178805.1 Cellulomonas sp.
AGCGCCGTCAGCGGGGTCCGCAGCTGGTGCGAGGCGTCGGAGGCGAACTGCCGCTCGGCCGCGAGGCGTCCGGCCATCCGGTCGGCGCTCCGGGCGAGCTCGGCGGCCACCAGGTCGATCTCCTCGACGCCGGACGGCTCGAGCTGCGGGCGCACCTGCCCGGAGCCGAGCTGCTCCGCGGAGGCCGCCAGGTAGACCAGCGGCGCGGCGAGCCGGTTCGCCTGCCAGATCGCCATCGCGATGCCCGCGGCGAACGCGACCACCGCGGCGGCGACGACCAGCCCCATGATCCGGGCGCTCATCAGGAACACGTCCCACCACGGCGCGTACAGCGTGATGCGGGCCCCGGTGCCGGACGTCTCGGTGATGGTCACCGTCCGCTCGGGCACCGCCGGGCCGGCCTGGTAGCGGGCGCCGTCCTCCGTGACGACGAAGATGCTGACGGTGACGCCGCCGCGGTCCACGTAGGGGTCCAGCATGGTGTCGGACAGCGGTGTGCCCTCCTGCACGCGGCTGTCGATCTGCCGCGCCAGGTCGGACGCCCGGGTCTCCAGCGACCCGATCTCGTTGTCCCGGACGTACTGCGCGCCGAGGAAGGCCAGGGGGAAGCCGAGGAGCACGACCGCCACGGTGACGGCCGCGATGGTGGCCTGGAGGACGCGCCGGCGCACCTCAGCCCCGGGTGCCCTCGCCGGACTCGAACCGGAAGCCCATCCCCCGCACGGTGCTGATGTAGCGCGGCGCGCTGGCGTCGTCGCCGAGCTTGCGGCGCAGCCAGGACACGTGCATGTCGAGCGTCTTGGTGGAGCCGGTCGGGTCCGAGCCCCAGACCTCGCGCATCAGGGTCTCCCGGGCCACCACGGTGCCGGCCGCGCCGACGAGCACGCGCAGCAGGTCGAACTCCTTGGCGGTCAGGTGCAGCTCGCGCTCGCCCTGGAACGCGCGGTGCGCGGCGACGTCCACCCGCACGTCCTGGCTGCGCAGCTCGTCCTCGTCCGGGGTGTCCGCGCCGGTGCGCCGGAGCAGGGCCCGCACGCGGGCCAGCAGCTCGGCCAGCCGGAACGGCTTGGTCACGTAGTCGTCGGCGCCGGCGTCGAGCCCGACGACCAGGTCCACCTCGTCGGCGCGTGCCGTCAGCACGAGCACCGGGGTGGTCAGCCCCTGGTTGCGGATGGCGCGCGCGACGTCGAGCCCGTCCATGTCCGGCAGCCCGAGGTCCAGCACCACGAGGTCGGCCTCGCTCGCGCGGTCGATCGCCCCCTGGCCGGTGCCCTGCACCCGGACCTCGTAGCCCTCCCGCCCGAGCGCCCGCGCCAAAGGCTCGGCAATCGCGGGATCGTCCTCCGCCAGCAGCACCTGGGTCATTGCGCCATGTTAGGTCACGGAACGGTCTGGCACGCGGTGCACGGAGGTATCGGTTCCGTGATGTTCCTCCCGGGCGCGTCGCGGCGCGACGGGGCCGGGGCGCGGGCGACCGGGTGCGACCGCAGGAGGACGTCCGGGGCCGCCGCCGTCCGCCCCCGGGGGCACGCGCCTGCGGGGCGGCCCCGCCTACGCTGGCCGGATGACGTGGTGGGAGGGCCTGGCGCGGTGGGAGCACCGCCACCGGTTCACGATCGACCTGTGCGCGACGCTGGTCAGCGCGCTGGTCGTGGTGCCCCTGGCCGCCTCGGTGGCCGACACGTGGGGCGGCCCGACCGGCCACGCGGGCCTGGGCGCGCTGCTGGGGGCGCTGGTCTGGCTGCCGCTGGCGTGGCGCCGCCGCAACCCCGTCGGCTCCGTGATCGCGGTGTACGCGGCGGGCCTGCTGCACATCCTCGTCGGGCTGCCCACGCTGATGCCGGCCGACCTGGCGGTGCTCGTCGCGCTGTACTCCGTCACCGTGCACGGCCCGCGCTGGGCGCACTGGACCGCGATCGGCTCCGCGGTGGTCGGGTCCCTCGTGCTGGCCACGGCGATGGCCGTGCTGGGCATGGCCGGGTACGGCAACCCGGCGGAGATGGCCGGCACGGCGATGGTCTTCTGGGTGTTCTGCTCGGCGTGCGCGGTCGCGACGTGGGCGTTCGGCCTGATGCGCCGGTCCCGGCGCGAGACCATCGCCGCCCTGCGGGACCGCGCGGAGCGGCTGGAGGTGGAGCGGGACCAGCAGGCGCAGATCGCCACCGCCGCCGAGCGCACCCGGATCGCGCGGGAGATGCACGACATCGTGGCGCACTCGCTGTCCGTCGTGGTGGCGCAGGCGGACGGCGGCCGGTACGCCGCTGCGGCGGACCCCGACGCGGCCGCGCGCGCCCTCGGCACCATCGCCGAGACGGGCCGCGCGGCGCTGGCGGACATGCGCCGGCTGCTCGGCGTGCTCCGCGAGCCGGAGGCCCCGACGGCCACCGGCGCCGTGCCCGCCGCCCCCTACACGCCGCAGCCCGCCGAGCACGACCTCGAGCAGCTCGTGGAGCAGGTGCGCTCCTCCGGCGTGCGCGCGTCGCTGGTGCGGATGGGCACGGCCCGGCGGCTGCCGCCGGGCATCGGCCTGACCGTGTACCGGATCTGCCAGGAGGCCCTGACCAACGTGCTGAAGCACGCGGGGCCGGAGGTGACCGTCACCGTGCTTGTGCAGTGGCGCGCCGACGCCCTGGTGCTGGAGATCACGGACGACGGCCGCGGTGCCGCCGCCGACTCGGACGGCGCGGGGCACGGGCTGCTCGGCATGCGCGAGCGCGCGGGCATGGTCGGCGGCACGGTCAGCGCCGGGCCGCGGCCGGGCGGCGGGTTCCGGGTGCGCGCGGAGGTGCCGCTGCCCTCCGGCGGGGGCGGCGGCGCGGACGCGGCGCCGGGCCCTGCGGCGACCCGGCCGGTGCCCGCCCTCCCCCAGGTGCCGCAGGTCGGGCAGGTCGCCCCGCCGCCGACCGTCCCCGGCGCGGTGTCCGGGCCCGCCCCCGCGCAGCCCTAGGCTGACCCGCATGACCGAGACGATCCGCGTCGGCGTGGTGGACGACCAGCAGCTCGTGCGGGCGGGGTTCCGGCTCGTCATCGACTCCCAGCCCGACCTGTCGGTGGTCCTGGAGGCGGGCGACGGCCTGCAGGCCGTGCAGGCGCTGACCCCCGGCACGTCGCAGGCGGAGGTGCTGGGCCCGCTGGACGTCGTGCTGATGGACGTGCGGATGCCCGGCCTGGACGGGCTGTCGGCGACCGAGCGGATCGTGGCCGCCGGCACGCCGGACCGGCCCGCGCCGCGGATCATCGTGCTCACCACCTTCGACCTGGACGAGTACGTGCTGTCCGCGATCCGCGCCGGTGCCAGCGGGTTCCTGCTCAAGGACGCGCCGCCGGAGGACATGCTCGCCGCGATCCGCACCGTGCACCGCGGCGACGCCGTCATCGCCCCGTCCAGCACCCGCCGGCTGCTGGAGCACCTCGTCACCGCGCTGCCCGTGGAGCCGCAGCGGTCCGCCGCCGCGCACGACGCCCTCGCCACCCTCACCGAGCGCGAGCGGGAGGTGCTGGTGCTGATGGCCCGCGGCCGGTCCAACACCGAGATCGGCGCCGACCTGTTCGTCGCCGAGGCCACCGTGAAGACGCACGTGGGCCGCATCCTCGCCAAGCTCGGCGCGCGCGACCGGGTGCAGGCCGTCGTCGTGGCGTACGAGACCGGGCTCGTCGTCCCCGGCAGCTGACCCGCACGCCCGCACGCGCCCCACCCCGGTCGGGCG
>JAPSIJ010000023.1 GCA_031178805.1 Cellulomonas sp.
AGCGGATGCCGGTCGGTGCCGACCGGGTGCACGAGCAGCTGCTGCGGTGGGCCCGGTCGCTCGGCCTCCGGGACGGCGTCGCGGGCGAGGACGCGCGGTCCGGCGCGAGGTCCCCGGACGTGCGCCCCGCCGGCGGCGCACGGTGACGGCCGGGGACCCGGCCGGCGCGGGGCTCACCGTCCGGTGGCTGGGTCACGCGACGGTGGTGCTGGACGTGGCCGGGGCGCGGCTGGTGACCGACCCGCTGCTGCGGCCGCACGCGGGGCTGCTGCGCCGGCGGCCCGGCGCGCCGCGCCCCGAGCACTGGTCCGGCGCGGCCGCGGTGCTGCTGTCGCACCTGCACCACGACCACGCCGAGCCGGGGTCGCTGCGGCTGCTCGACGGCGTCCCCGTGCTGACGGGGCGCGCCAACGCCCGGTGGCTGGCGCGCCACGGCGCGCCGGCCGCCGTGGGGCTCGCGGACGACGAGTGGTGGCCGGTGCCGGGCACCGCCGTGCGGGTGCGGCCCGTCCCCGCCGTGCACGGCGACCGGCCGATGCCGCACCGGCCCAACGCCGCGCACGGCTTCCTGGTCGTCGCGCCGGGCCTGCGGGTGTGGTTCGCGGGCGACACCGCGCCGTACCCGGGGATGCGGCGGCTGCCCGCCCTCGCCGGCGGGCCGCTCGACCTCGCGCTCGTGCCGGTGGGCGGCTGGGGGCCGCGGCTGTCGGGCGGGCACATGGACCCGGCCCAGGCCGCGGCGGTCTGCGAGGCCGTGGGGGTGCGCCGCGCGGTGCCGGTGCACTGGGGCACGCTGCACCCGCCGGCCGCGCGCGGGCTGCCGCCGGGCTGGATGGACCGCGCCGGGCCGGCGTTCGCCCGGGCGCTCGGGCGGCGGGCGCGGGTCGAGCCGGTGCTGCTGGCGCCGGGGGAGGCCGCGCGGCTCGGGACGACGGTGCAGCGGCTCGGCGGGGCCCGTCCGGGGGCCGGCGCGCCCGTCGGGTGACGGTCCGCGCGCCCGCGGCGCGCCGGCGTGTCGGTACCTGCCGGTCGAACAGGTGTTCGGCTAGGGTGGGTCCCGGTGACGCGCCGCGGGTCGGGACGCGGCCGCCGAACCGTCCACAACCGGGCGGGGAGCGCGGGCTGTGGACGGACCCGGGGTGCATGTCGGTGGTCGGGCATAGCGTCACCGCACGACACGGAGACCAGCCCCCGTAGGCGCAGCGCGACGCTGCACGAGAGACGACAGGTGACACCATGCCCGCTCCCCAGGACCGCGAGAAGGCCCTCGAGGCCGCGCTCAGCCAGATCGACCGCCAGTTCGGCAAGGGCTCGATCATGCGCCTCGGCGACGACGGGCGCGCCCCCGTCGAGGTCATCCCCACCAGCTCCATCGCGCTGGACGTCGCGCTCGGCATCGGCGGGCTGCCCAAGGGCCGCGTCGTCGAGATCTACGGCCCGGAGTCCTCCGGCAAGACGACCGTCGCGCTGCACGCGGTGGCCAACGCCCAGAAGCAGGGCGGCATCGCCGCGTTCATCGACGCGGAGCACGCGCTCGACCCCGACTACGCCAAGAAGCTCGGCGTCGACACCGACGCGCTGCTGGTGTCCCAGCCGGACACCGGCGAGCAGGCGCTCGAGATCATGGACATGCTGATCCGCTCCGGCGCGATCGACATCGTCGTCATCGACTCCGTCGCGGCCCTGGTGCCGAAGGCGGAGATCGAGGGCGAGATGGGCGACAGCCACGTCGGCCTCCAGGCCCGCCTGATGTCGCAGGCGCTGCGCAAGATCACCGGTGCGCTCAACGCGTCCGGCACGACGGCGATCTTCATCAACCAGCTGCGCGAGAAGATCGGCGTGTTCTTCGGCTCGCCCGAGACCACCACCGGTGGCAAGGCGCTCAAGTTCTACGCCTCGGTCCGCATGGACATCCGGCGCATCGAGACGCTGAAGGAGGGCACGGACGCCGTCGGCAACCGGACCCGCGTCAAGATCGTCAAGAACAAGATGGCCCCGCCGTTCAAGCAGGCCGAGTTCGACATCCTGTACGGCGTCGGCATCTCCCGCGAGGGCGGCCTGATCGACATGGGCGTCGAGCACGGGTTCATCCGCAAGTCCGGCTCCTGGTTCACCTACGAGGGCGACCAGCTCGGCCAGGGCAAGGAGAACGCCCGCGGTTTCCTGCGCGACAACCCCGACCTCGCCAACGAGATCGAGAAGAAGATCAAGGACAAGCTGGGCATCGGGGTCAAGGCCGACGCGGCCGCCGGTGCGGAGGTGAAGGTCGACTTCTGATGTCGACCGCGCACGACCCGGCCGACCCGGGCCACGCCGACGACGCGTGGGCGGGGTCGGCGCCGGACCCGTCCGCGTGGGCGGAGCCGGACGCCGCCGAGGCGGCCTGGGACACCGGCACGGCAGGGCCCGACGCCGGCCCCGCGTCGGTGTGGGACGCGGACGCGCCCCCGCCGGCCTCGGCGTGGTCCGACGCCGCCCCGGCACGGACGCCCGCCCCGGCACGCGAGGCGGCGCCGCGCCGCTCCCGTGCCCGCGTGCGCCCCGACGCCGCTCCGGCACCGGAGGCGGCGCCGACCCGCGCCGCGCCGTCGCGCCCGGAGGACGCGGAGCCCGCGCACCCGACCGGTGCCGAGCCCGGGGGCGAGCACGGCGGGCGACCGGCCCTCGCCGACGCGCCGCAGGCCGAGCGGCTCGCCCGCGCGCGGGCGCTGCTCGACGGCACCGCGACGCTCGACCGCACCGCGACGCCCGACGGCACCGCGACGCTCGACCGCACCGCGACGCCCGACGGCACCGCGACGCCCGACCGCACCGCCACGCCCGACGGCACCGCGACGCCCGACGACCCGCCGCGCGAGGCCTCCCGCGGTGGCGCGACGACCGCTGCCGCCGAGCAGCCCGGGGCGCAGGCGGCACCGGCGCGGTCCCGGTGGACGCGGGCGGAGCCCGACGAGGACGGCGAGCCGCTCCACGCCCGGACCGGGGACCCGGACACCGACGACGACCGCGACGGCGAGCCGGACGAGCCGGCCCGGCGCGGGCGCGGCTCCCGCACCCGCGGAACCACCCGGCAGCGCCCGGGCCGCCGGCGCGCCCCCGCGACCGAGCCTCCGGGGTCCGGCGCCGCCGCCGCGGACGCCGAGCCCGACCCCGAGCAGGTCGCCCGGTCGATCGCCCTGCGCCTGCTGACCGGGGCCCCGCGCAGCCGGGCGCAGCTCGCCGAGGCGATGGCGCGCCGGGACGTCCCGGAGGAGGTCGCCGACCGGGTGCTCGACCGGTTCACCGAGGTCGGTCTGGTCGATGACGCCGCCTACGCCGAGATCCTGGTGCGCAGCCGGCACGCCGAGCGCGGCCTGTCCCGGCGCGCCCTGGCCATGGAGCTGCGTCGCCGCGGTGTCGACGAGGTGACGGCGGGGGAGGCGCTCGAGCAGGTGGACGACGCCGACGAGGAGGAGGCCGCCCGAGCGCTCGCCCGCAAGAAGCTGCGCGCGACCCGGGGGCTGGACCGGGAGGTGCGGCTGCGCCGGGCGTACGGCGCGCTCGGCCGCCGCGGCTACGGCGGCTCGCTGGTGTCCCGCGTGGTCCGCGAGGAGCTCGCCGCCGAGGGGCAGGACGACGAGGACGGGTTCGGCGCGGACTGACGCGGCCGGGCGCGACACGCGCCCGGCCCACCGGACATCTCGTCCGCGGAGGCGTCCGGGTGGTGAACAATGGGTGCTCGCGTCGCTGGTCACCGGCGTCCGGCCGCGCGTGGCCGGACGGGTGCGGGCGATGCACCGACGACGAGGAGTGTGACCGGATGCAGGACGCCGCGATCGTGGTCGGCCTGCTGGCGGCCTGCCTCGTCGCCCTGGTGCTGGTGCTGCTGGCCCGGCGCGAGGCGGCGGCGGTGCGCGCGCAGGCCGCCGAGGACGTGCAGTCGATCCGCGACGAGGCCCGGACGGCGCTGGCGGACGCCCAGCGCCGCGAGGCCCGCGCGGTCGAGCGCGAGGAGCACGCCGCGACCACCGAGCGCGCCGCGGTGGAGCGCGAGCGCGCCGCCCGGGCCGCGCAGGACGCCGCCGCCGAGCTCCGCCGGGAGGCCGCCGAGCAGGCCGCGGCCGCCGCGGCGACCGCCGCCGAGCGCCTGGCGACCGCCGAGCGGTCGGCCGCGCAGGTCACCGGCGCGGCGGAGCGGGCCGCCGCCGAGGCCGTCGCCGCCGCCGAGCGGGACGCCGCCGAGCGGCGCGCCGCGGCCGAGCGGGAGGCCACGGAGCGGTTGGAGGCCACGTCCGGGCTCACGGCCGCCGAGGCGCGGGCCGAGCTGCTGCGCCAGCTCACCGCCGAGGCGTCCACCGCCGCGGCCGCGTCGGTCCGCCGGATCGAGGCGCAGGCGCGCCGGACCGCCGAGGCGCGCGCCCGCCGGGTGCTGGCCACCGCCGTGCAGCGCACCGCCGTCGCGACGAGCAGCCAGGCGACCGTCACGCTGGTCCCGCTGCCGTCGGACGAGATGAAGGGCCGGATCATCGGCAAGGAGGGCCGGAACATCCGGCTGTTCGAGGCGCTCACCGGCGTGAACGTCCTCGTCGACGAGGCCCCCGACCAGGTGGTGCTCTCCTGCTTCGACGCCGACCGCCGCGAGGTCGCGACGGTCGCGCTGGAGGCGCTGATGGTCGACGGGCGGATCAACCCGCAGCGCATCGAGGCCGCCTACGCCGAGGCGCTCGCCGGGGCGGACGACCGCGCCGACGAGGCCGGGCACGCCGCCGCCGAGCGCGCCGGGGTCCGCGGGCTCGACGAGCAGCTGGTCCGGGTGCTCGGCCGGCTGCGGCTGCGCACCTCGTTCGGGCAGAACGTCCTGGAGCACCTGGTCGAGTCGGCGCTGCTCGCCGCGCAGGTGGCCGGGGAGATCGGGGCGGACGTGGACGTCGCGCGCCGCGGCGCCCTGCTGCACGACCTCGGCAAGGCGCTGACCGGCGAGGTGCCCGGCACGCACGCGCAGGTCGGTGCGGCGCTGGCCGCCCGGCACGGCGAGTCCGACGTCGTGGTGAACGCCATCGCCGCGCACCACGACGAGGTGCCCGCCGAGACGGTCGAGGCGGTGCTGGTCCAGGTCGCCGACGCCCTGTCGGCCGCCCGCCCCGGCGCGCGCCGCGAGGACGTGGACCAGCACGTCGAGCGCCTGGAGCAGCTCGAGGAGCTGGTCGCCGGGCACGCCGGCGTCCGCCGGGCGCTGGCGATGGCGGCGGGCCGCGAGATGCGCGTCGTCGTCGAGCCGAGCCAGGTGCCGGACACCGACCTCGGCCGGCTGGCCGTGGAGATCGCCCGGCACATCGAGCAGGACCTGTCCTACCCGGGCGAGATCAAGGTGACCGTCGTCCGGGAGGTCCGGGCCAGCGCGACCGCCGGCTGACGGCTCAGACCGCCCCGCCGGCGGCGTGCGACCCCGGGCCGCCCGTCGTCATGGTGACGAGGGTCGGGTCGGCGGCCGCGCGCCCCGCCGTCCGGGCGCTGCGGCCCTGCAGCCACACCGCCAGCCGGGTCAGGGCGATGTTCACCACGAGGTAGATGCCCGCGCCCATCACGAACAGCGCGACGTAGTACTTCTGGCCGAAGTACTGGGCGTTGTTCTGCATGGCCTTGAGCAGCTCGGGGTAGCCGACGATGAACCCCAGCGAGGAGTCCTTCAGCAGCACCACCATCTGCGCGATCAGGCTCGGCAGCATGGTGCGCACGGCCTGCGGCAGCTGCACGAGCAGCAGGGTCTGCGCCCGGGACAGCCCGATGGCGTAGGCGGCCTCGGTCTGGCCCTTGGGCAGCGAGGCGAGGCCGGCGCGCAGGATCTCCGCGATGATCGCCATGTTGTAGACGGTCAGGCCGAACACGACGGCGGCGAAGGCGTCCCAGCCGAAGCCGAGCAGCGCGAACAGCATCATCAGCAGCACGGGCAGGCCGCGGAACAGCTCGATGACGACGGTCGCGGGCGCGCGCAGCCAGCCGATGCGGGTGGTCCGCCACATGGCGAGCAGCAGCCCGAGCACCAGGGCGAGCGGCGCGGCGACCACGGCGGCGCGCAGGGTCGCGCCCAGGCCGCGGACGACCATCGAGCGCCACACGTCCTCGGCGGACTGGTTCTTGGGCGGGTCGTAGAGCACGTCCCACCGGTCGGCGCCGAACAGGCCGCGGCCCTCGGCGTACCGGAACGCGAGCGCGAGCAGCGCGACGATCAGCAGGGCGCCGACGACGGAGCCGATCCGCTCGCGGCGGCGGGCGACGGGGCCGGGGGCGTCGTAGAGGACGGAGCTCATCGCGCGAACGCCACCTTCCGCTCGAGCATCCCGGCGAGCACGCCCGCGGGGATGGTGATGACCAGGTAGAAGACGCCGACCCCGGCCAGGGCCAGCATGGCCTCGCTGGGGTTGGCGAGCGCGATCCGGCGGCCGGCCCCGAGCAGCTCGACCACGGCGAAGCCCGCGGCGACCGAGGTGTTCTTGGCCAGCGCGATCAGCACGTTGATGATCGGCGGGACCACGGACCGGACGGCCTGGGGGAGCACCACCAGGGTGAGCGTCTGGCCGAACGTCAGCCCGATGGCGCGCGCGGCCTCGGCCTGGCCGACGGGCACGCCGTTGATGCCGGAGCGGACCGCCTCGCAGACGAACGCCGAGGTGTAGGCGGACAGCGCGATCACCGCGGTCCAGAACCCCAGGGGGGGCAGCACGCCGAACTGGGGCGCGACGAACACCAGGAAGAAGAACACCAGCGTCAGCGGCGTGTTGCGCAGCACCTCCACGAAGGTGACGGCGATGCCGCGCAGCGCGGCCACGGGGGAGACCCGCATGGCGGCGAGCACGACGCCTGCGACCAGGGCGAACGCGCCGGACAGCACGGTCAGCCGCAGGGTCGTCCAGAAGCCGCTGAGGTAGGCCGGCAGGTTGTCGGCGAACAGGTCCACGCAGGGCCCTTCACGAGTGGGGACGGGGCGGGCGCCCGGCCCGCGGGGTGCGGGCCGGGCGCCGTGCGGCGTACCGCGGGATCAGTACCGGTCGACGGCCGGGGGCTCCGGGGTCGGCAGCACGGTGCCGGCGGTCGCCTCCCAGGCCTCGGTCCAGGTGCCGTCCTCGTAGCTGGCCTCGAGGGTGTCGTTGATCCAGTTGCGGAACTCCGTGTCGTCGAGCGCGAGGCCGATGCCGTAGGGCTCCTCGGTGAACGGCTCGCCGCGGACCTCGAACGCGTCGTCGTCGGCCGCGAAGCCGGCGAGGATCACGTTGTCGGTGCTCATCGCGTCGACCTGCCCGCCGCGCAGCGGCTCCAGGCAGTCGGAGTACGCGCCGAACGGCACGACCTCGGTGTCGGGGAAGTTCTCCAGCAGGTTGGCCTCGGGCGTGGAGCCGGAGACGGTGCAGACCTTCTTGCCCGCGAGGTCCTCCTCGCTCTGGATGTCCTCGTTGTCGGCGAGCGTGAGGATCGACTGGCCGGCCTCGTAGTACGGGCCCGCGAACGACACGACCTCCTTGCGCTCGTCGTTGATCGTGTACGTCGCGATGACGAGGTCGACCTGGCCGGACTGGATGAACGACTCGCGGTTGGCGGACACGGTCTCGGTCCACTCGATGCCGTCCTCGGGGATGCCGAGGGCGCCGGCGATGATCTTGCCGATCTCCACGTCGAAGCCCTCGGGCGTGCCGTCGGGCCCGACCAGGCCGAACAGCGGCTGGTCGAACTTGGTGCCGATGGTGATGGAGCCGGCCTCGGCCAGCTCGGCCATCGTCGAGCCCTCGGGGAAGTCGGCCGCGGCGACGTCCGAGACCTCGGGGCTCGAGCCCTCGTCGTCCGAGCCGCCGCAGGCGGTCAGGGCCAGCACGGCGGCGGCGGTCAGGGCGACGGGTCCAGCGGTGCGGGTTCTCATCGGGATCTCCTCGGGTCGTGGCGCGTCAGTGGGTCAGGATCTTGGACAGGAAGTCGCGCGCGCGGTCGCTGCGCGGCGCGGTGAAGAAGGTCTCGGGGGCGGCCTCCTCGACGATCGCGCCGCCGTCCATGAAGACGACGCGGTCGGCGGCGCGGCGCGCGAAGCCCATCTCGTGGGTGACGACGACCATGGTCATGCCCTCGGCGGCGAGGGCCGTCATGACGTCGAGCACCTCGTTGATCATCTCGGGGTCCAGGGCCGAGGTGGGCTCGTCGAACAGCATCACCTTGGGCTCCATGGCGAGCGCGCGGGCGATCGCCACGCGCTGCTGCTGGCCGCCGGACAGCTGGGCAGGCAGCTTGTCCGCCTGGCTGGCGACGCCGACCCGCTCGAGCAGGGCCATCGCCCGCTCCTTCGCCTCGGCCGCGCCGAGCCGGCGCACCTTGCGCAGGCCGAGCGTGACGTTCTGCAGCACGGTGCGGTGCGCGAACAGGTTGAACGACTGGAACACCATGCCGACGTCCGCCCGGAGCCGGGCGAGCGCGCGGCCCTCGGCGGGCAGCGGCACGCCGTCCACCGTGATGGTGCCGGACTCGATGGTCTCCAGGCGGTTGATCGTGCGGCAGAGGGTCGACTTGCCGCTGCCGGACGGGCCGATGACGACGACCACCTCGCCGCGGCGCACGGTGAGGTTGATGTCCTGCAGGACGTGCAGCGCACCGAAGTGCTTGTCGACGTGGTCGAGGACGACCAGGGGGTCGCCGGGGTGCTGGGGGGCAGCGCCGGGCTCGCGGGCCGGGGCCGGGTCGGGCTGTGCCATCCCTGGAACCTAAGGGGCCGGTGTTACGGGCGCCAGCGCTTCAGGTCACAGATCGGAAACGTTCTGGTCATGTGCGGCTCCAGTCCGGTTCAGGCGCGCCCGGCCCGGCGGGTGCCGGACGTACCCTTGTCGGCGATGAGCACGACGACCACGCCCCCCGTCCTCGCCGCCCTGCCCGACGCCCCCGCGCCGGCCGCGGGCGCCCCCGCGCGCACGTACCTGGTCAAGACCCTCGGCTGCCAGATGAACGTGCACGACTCCGAGCACATGGCCGGCATGCTGGAGCAGGCGGGCTACGTCCCCGCGACGGCCGAGGCGGCGGCCGCCGAGGAGGCGGACGTCATCGTGATCAACACCTGCGCGGTGCGGGAGAACGCGGCCGACAAGCTCTACGGCAACCTCGGCCGGCTGGCGGGCACCAAGCGCGCCCGCCCCGGCATGCAGATCGCCGTCGGCGGCTGCCTGGCCCAGAAGGACCGGTCGGGCATCGTCGAGCGCGCGCCGTGGGTCGACGTCGTGTTCGGCACCCACAACCTCGACGTGCTGCCGGTGCTGCTGGAGCGCGCCCGGCACAACGAGGCGGCCGAGGTCGAGATCGAGGAGTCCCTCAAGGTCTTCCCGTCCACGCTACCGACCCGGCGCGAGTCCGTGTACGCGGGCTGGGTGTCGATCAGCGTCGGCTGCAACAACACCTGCACCTTCTGCATCGTGCCGCACCTGCGCGGCAAGGAGCGCGACCGGCGGCCCGGCGACGTGCTCGCCGAGGTGTCGGCGCTCGTGGACCAGGGCGCGATCGAGGTCACGCTGCTCGGCCAGAACGTGAACTCCTACGGCGTCGAGTTCGGCGACCGGGGCGCGTTCGCGAAGCTGCTGCGCGCCGCCGGCGCGGTCGACGGCCTGGAGCGGCTGCGGTTCACGTCGCCGCACCCGGCGGCGTTCACCGACGACGTGATCGCCGCGATGGCCGAGACGCCCGCCGTGATGCCGAGCCTGCACATGCCGCTGCAGTCCGGCTCCGACCGGGTGCTGCGCGCGATGCGCCGGTCCTACCGGTCGGAGAAGTTCCTCGGCATCCTCGACCGCGTGCGCGCGGCGATGCCGGACGCCGCGATCACCACCGACATCATCGTCGGCTTCCCGGGCGAGACCGAGGAGGACTTCGCCGAGACGCTGCGCGTGGTCGAGGCGTCGCGGTTCTCCTCGGCGTTCACGTTCCAGTACTCGCCGCGCCCCGGCACGCCGGCCGCCGACCTGCCGGACCAGCTGCCCAAGGCCGTCGTCCAGGAGCGGTACGAGCGGCTGATCGCGCTGCAGGACCGCATCGGCCTGGAGGAGGCGCAGCGCCAGGTCGGCCGCACCGTCGAGGTGCTGCTCGCCGAGGGCGAGGGCCGCAAGGACGGCGCCACCCGCCGGCTCTCGGGCCGCGCGGCGGACAACCGCCTGGTGCACCTCGCGCTGCCCGCCGACCTGGCGGCGTCCGCCGCGCCCCGGCCGGGCGACCTCGTCACGGTCGACATCACCCGCGCGGCGCCGCACCACCTGGAGGCGGACTCCGCCGTGCAGGGCGGCACGTTCGCCGTCCGGCGCACCCGGGCGGGCGACGCCTGGCAGCGGGTGCAGGAGGGCGGCGAGGAGCACGCGCACGGCGGGGCGGGCGACGCCTGCGGGACCGGCGCGCCGGCCGGCCCGGCGGCGCCGGTGCTGCTCGGGCTGCCGACGATCGGCCGCGCGCGCTCCTGAGCCGCGCGCTGCCGGCCGCTGCGGGCGGCCCGGCCGCCGGCGGTCAGACCTGGGGCGGCAGCAGCGAGTCGAACGACGCGAACGCCTGCACGCCGGTGCCGAGCCCGCACGAGACCAGCTGGTCGAGCTGCTCCTCGGTGACGCCGTGCTCCAGGTCGGTGGACACCTCGCTGTAGACGGCGAGCTGCCCCTCCTCCTCGCGGAGGTAGAGCTTCGGCCAGATGCGCTCGCGGTTCCAGTCGTTCAGCGCCAGGGTCACCGACCGGCGGCTGTCCACCGGCAGCTGCCGGTGCCAGCGGCCGCGCACCTGGAGGATCTCCCGCTGCTCGCCGAGCAGCAGGAACCAGAACCGGGAGTCGTTCCACACGCCCGTCAGGTCGCCGTCCTCGTCCACCCGGTAGTGGTACCCGCGGGCGCCCAGGGACGCGGCGACGCGGTCGCGGGTGATCGGGGTCGGCCGGGCCTGCACGGGCACGCGCCGCTCGGCCGCGGGGGCCGGGGCGGTGCGCTCGCCGAGCACCCGGGACAGCCAGCCCGGCGTCCGCGGGGCGGTCACGGGGCCACCGCCGCGGGGTCGGGGTACAGGTCGTCGATCGCGTCGAAGAACGTGCTCGACGACGACAGCCCGCAGAACAGCACCTGGCTCAGCTGCGCGTCGGTCGCGCCGTGCTCCAGGTCGGTCGACACCTCGGCGACGACGTGCACCATCCCGTTGTCCCGGACCCGCACGTAGGCCTTCGGCCAGATGCGCTCGGCGTTCCACTCGGTGCAGGCGTCGAGCACCTCCTCGAGCCGCTCGATGGTGATCTCGCGGTGCCACTGCCCGCGCACCTGCAGGATCTCGCGGTGCTCGCCGAACAGGAAGAAGTAGAACAGCCGCCCGCGCCACAGCCCGCCGAGGTCGCCGTCGTCGTCGACGAAGTAGTGGAAGTCGTTGCGCTCGAACCACTGCACGATCCGCTCGGACGACAGCGGCGTGGGGCGGCCGTCGTCCACCGCGACGCCGGCGGGGCCGCCGCCCGGGCGCAGGCCGCCGCGACCGGGGTTGGGCGGCACGGGACCCGTCTCGTGGCCGGACGCGGGGCGGTCGGGCCCGCGGCGTGGCCGGCGGTTCCGGAACAGACCCATGGCGACACCATACGCGCGCGCGCCCGGCACGCCAGCGTGCGCGGGCAGGTTCACGCGGGCGGGCGGACGCAGCACCCGGTCGCGCCGCGCGGCGGGGTTAGGCTCGGTCGAGGGCGGACCCCCGGGTGCCGCCACCTGCAGTGTTGTCGTGCCGCGCGGTCCCGCCCGCGCCGCACCGGGCGAGGACGAGGACGGACATGGGGTTCTTCACGAAGCCGGACGGCGAGGGCGCGGTCCCCGCACCGCAGGCGCTCTCGCACCAGCGGATCATCGACGTGCTCGAGGCGCGCGACATGCAGTACGGCGTCGACGACGACGGCGACATCGGCGGCTGGTGGGACGGCCACCTCTTCTTCTTCTTCCGGATGGGCGGCCAGCAGGAGTACCTGCAGACCCGCGGCCGGTGGAACCGGCGGGTGGGCGTCGAGCAGTACGCGCGCGTGGTCGACCTGGTGAACACCTGGAACTCGGAGAAGCTCTGGCCGAAGGGCTACGTCCGCGCCGAGGGCGACGTGGTCGGCGTGTACGCCGAGCACACCGTCGACTACGAGCACGGGCTCACCGACGAGCAGCTGGACCTGCACCTGGCGTGCGGGATCACCACCGCGCTCAGCCTGTTCGAGCACCTGGACGAGCAGTTCCCGGACGAGGCCGCCGCGGCCCGCGCCGCCGACACGAGCGCGTGACCGCTCGCCGATGACGGAGCCCGCCGCCCGGGCGTTCCAGGTCGACCTGCACGGCGTCGTCGACCTGCTCGCCCGGCACCTGTACTCCGGCCCGCGCGTCTACGTGCGCGAGCTGCTGCAGAACGGCGTCGACGCGATCACCGCGCGCCGGGCGCTCGACCCCGCCTGCCCGGCGACGGTGCGGCTGCGGCCGCTCGCGGACGGCTCGCTGACGGTGACGGACTCCGGCGTCGGCCTCACCCGCGCCGAGGCCGAGGAGCTGCTCGCCACGGTCGGGCGGTCGTCCAAGCGCGACCTCGACCTGGGGCTGGGGCGCGAGGAGTTCCTCGGCCAGTTCGGCATCGGGCTGCTGTCCGCCTTCATGGTCGCCGACGACATCGAGCTGGTGTCCCGGTCCGCGCGCGACCCGCAGGCCCCGCCGGTGCGCTGGCGCGGGCACGCGGACGGCTCCTACGACCTCGCGGAGCTGCCCGGCGCCGACGTGCCGGTCGGCAGCACGGTGCGGCTGCGGCCCCGGCGGGACGCCGAGCACTGGCTGGCCGGGGAGACGGTGGCGGCGCTGGCCGCGGAGTTCGGGGCGCTCCTGCCCGTCGACGTGGCCGTCGAGGTGCCGCTGGGCGACGCGCCGGCCCCGGCCACCGGGCCGGTGCCCGCGGACGAGCCGCTGCCCGCGGACGGCGCGCCGCGGCCCGGCCACCTGTGGCGCCGGGTGTCCGCGGAGCCGCCGTGGCTGCGCACCTACCCCGACGAGGCCGCCCGCGCCCGGGCCCTCGCGCAGTACTGCGAGCAGGCCTTCGGGTTCACGCCGCTCGCGCACGTCGACCTGGCGGTGCCGCTCGCCGGCGTGACCGGGGTGGCGTTCGTGCTCCCGGCCGCCGTGCCCCCCGGCGGCGGCGGCGCGCACCGCGTCTACCTCAAGCGGATGCTGCTCGGCGCGCGCGTCGACGGGCTGCTGCCGGAGTGGGCGTTCTTCGTCCGGTGCGCGGTCGACGCCACCGGGCTGCGGCCCACCGCGTCCCGCGAGCAGCTGTACACCGACGAGGTGCTGCTGGCGACGCAGGAGGCGCTCGCGGCCGCCGTCCGCGCCTGGACGCTGCGCACCCTGGAGTCCGACACCGCCCTGGCCCGGCAGTTCGTCGCCACGCACCACCTGGCGGTGCGCTCGCTGGCGCTGACCGACGACACGATGCTCGACCTCGCGGCGCGGATCCTGCCGTACGAGACGACCGACGGGCCGCTGACGCTCGCCGAGGTCGCCGAGCAGCACGGCCGGGTGGTCTACGCGCCGACGCTGGAGGAGTTCCGCCGGATCGCCCCGGTGGCCCGCGCGCAGGGCGTCGCGGTGGTGAACGCCGGGTACGTCTACGACGCCGACCTGCTCGACCGGCTCGCCCGGCGCGGGCCCGGTCGCGGGCCGGGCGGCGGCGGCCCGGTCGAGGTGCGGCCGCTCGGCGCGGGGGACATCGCCCAGGTGCTCGCGCCGGTGCCCCCCGAGCGGGAGCTCGCGACGCTGGACGCGGTGCGGGCGGGCGGGGACGTGCTCCGGCCGCTGGACGCCGACCTGGTGCTGCGCACCTTCGAGCCCGCGGACCTGCCCGCCGTGCTGCTGCACGACCGCGACGGGGACCACCAGCGCGAGCTGCGCGCCGCCGCGGCCGCCGCCGACGACGTGTGGGGCGACGTGCTCGCGGGCTTCGCGGCCCCCGTCGCCGCCCGGCAGCTCGTGCTGAACGACGCGAGCCCGCTGGTGCGGGAGCTGCTCGCCGCGCCGCCGGGCGAGGTGTTCGCCGCCGGGCTGCGCTCGCTGTACGTGTCGGCGCGGCTGCTCGCCGGCGAGCCGCTGCGCGCGCGCGAGTCCGCCCTGATGACCGGGGCGATGGCGGTGCTGCTGCGGGCCGGCCTGGCGGCCCCGCCCGCCGACGACGACCGCGGGGGACCCGACGAGGAGGGGTGGGCGTGAGCCGCACGCTGGACGAGGCGAACCACGAGATCGGCCGCGTGCGGCAGATGCCCTACGGGCTGGCCCGGACGCAGGCCGCCGAGCGGCAGGTCCGGCTGGTCGAGGCCGAGGGCCCCGACGCGGCGCGCGCCTTCGCGCTGTGCACGCTGGTCGAGGCGTACCAGTGGGGCGGGGAGGTGGACCGGTCGTTCGTGGCGTTCGCCCGGCTGCTGCGCTGGTGGGACGAGCACCCGGAGCACTTCGACGAGCACGACCGGCACGGGCTGTTCTGGTCGTTCAAGTGGATGGTCAGCGGGCTCGCTGACTTCCCGACGGTCTCCGCCGAGCAGATCGACCGCACGCTCGCGGACATGGAGCGCCGGTACGCGCTGGCCGGCAACGGCATGGACGCCGTCGCCTACGAGCGGTTCGCCTGGGCCCGGCAGCGCGGTGCCGCGGACGTCGAGCAGGCGTACCG
>JAPSIJ010000024.1 GCA_031178805.1 Cellulomonas sp.
GCTCTACTACGACGTGTGATCGTCAGGTGTCACGGCTGCTCCCGTAGCGCCTGACCCGCACGACCGGCACCCCCGTCACCCTCGCGGTGGCGGGGGTGCTGCTTTCCCGGGCGGAGGACGCCGGCGAGCCCGCACCGGGCACACTGACGATCCGAGCCCGCCGACCGGAGGAGCGAACCGTGCCCGACCGACCCGAGATCGTCTGCCTCTGCGGCTCCACCCGGATCGTCGCCGAGCTGCGGGCGGCGAACCGCGACCTGACCCTCGCGGGCGCCGTCGTGCTCGCGCCGGCCGAGGTGGACGGGGTGGTCACCGACGAGCAGCGGGCGGCGCTCGGCGCCCTCCACCTGCGCAAGATCGACCTCGCCGACCGCGTGCTCGTGGTGGATCCCGGCGGGTACGTCGGCGCGTCCACCGCGCGGGAGATCGCGTACGCCCGGGCCGCCGGCACACCGGTCGCCTTCACGCACCCCCTCTGACGGCGACGGCCCGCGCGGCGGCCGCCGCCCCGGTCGAGCGTGTCACCGCCGTGCGGCACAGTGGACCGGTGAGCAGCGAGGTGACGGCCCCCCGGATGCGGCCGGAGCCGAGCATCGCCCACCTGGACGCCGACGCGTTCTTCGCCTCGGTGGAGCAGGCGCAGCGCCCCTCGCTGCGCGGCCGGCCGGTGCTCGTCGGCGGCACCGGTCCGCGCGGGGTCGTCGCGGCGGCGTCCTACGAGGCGCGCGCCGAGGGCGTGCGGTCGGCGATGTCGATGGAGAGCGCCCGGCGCGCCTGCCCGCGGGCGACGGTCGTGGTGCCGCGGTTCGACGCGTACAGCGCGTTCTCCGAGCGGATCATGTCCGCGCTGCGCGAGCTGACCGACGCCGTGGAGCCGCTGAGCATCGACGAGGCGTTCGCCGACCTGGGGGCGCTGCGGCCCGGGCCGGACGGCTGGCCCGGCGTCGCCCGGGCGCTGCGGGAGCGCGCCGTCGAGCGGGCCGGGGTGCCCGTGTCCGTGGGGATGGGCCGGTCCAAGCTGGTGGCCAAGCTCGCGTCCGCGGCGGCCAAGCCGGCGGGCGTCGTCGTGGTCGCCCCGGACGAGGAGGACGCGTTCCTGCTGCCGATGCGGGTGCGGTCCCTGTGGGGCGTCGGGCCGGTGTCGGCGGAGCGGCTGGAGAAGATCGGCGTCCGCACGGTCGAGGACCTGCGGGGTCAGCCGCTGGACACCCTGACGATGGTGCTCGGGGAGGCGGCCGGCACGAACCTGTTCCGGGTGGCCCGCGGCTGGGACGACCGCCCGGTCGCCGAGACCCGGGAGCGGAAGTCCGCGGGCGCCGAGCACACCTTCGAGCGCGACCTGCACGGCGCCGAGGTCGCCGCGCAGCTGCCCGCCGTGACCCACCAGGCGTTCGCCCGGCTGGAGCGGCACGGCGGGGCGGCGCGCACCGTCACGGTGAAGGTGCGGTTCGCCGGGTTCACGACCGTGTCCCGGTCGGTCACGCTGCCGTCGCCCACCGCGGACCGCGCCGCCCTGCGGGAGGCCGCCGGGCGGGCGCTCGACCTCGTGGAGCTGACCGAGCCGGTGCGGCTGCTGGGGGTGTCGTTCCACGGGCTGTCCGAGCACGCGCAGCTGATGCTCGACCTCGCCGCGCCCGGTGCCGCGCCCGGTGCCGCGCCCGGTGCCGCGCCCGGGACCGACGCCGAGCCGCCGGCCGGGACCGCCGCCGAGCCGGACGACGCCGGGGCCCTGCGCCCGGTCGCCCGGCGCCGGCGCGGGCGGCTCCGGCACGAGGACGCCGTGCCCGGGCTGGACGTGCAGCACCCGGAGCACGGGCGCGGCTGGATCGTGCGCGCCCGGGACGACGGCCGCGTCGCGATCCGGTTCGAGACCGCGGCCACCGGCCCCGGGCGCCAGCGGGTGCTCGACCCCGCGACCGAGCCGATCGAGCTGGTCGGCGCCCTCGGCCCGGACGGGCAGGAGCTGCCCGAGGCCGGGTGACCGGCCGCGTGCGCCGCACCCGCCGTGGCGCCTAGCCTGCACAGGACCCACCCGCCGGCGACCGGAGCGTGACGATGACCCAGGCCGACCCCCTCGACGTGCTGCGCACCCGCACCAGCGAGAAGTGGACCGCCTTCCCCGACGACGTGCTGCCGCTGTTCGTCGCCGAGATGGACTACCCGCTGGCCCCGCCGATCACGGCGGCGCTGCACGCGGCGGTCGACCGGAGCGACTCCGGCTACGTGCCGGTCGCGGGCAACGGCGTGAAGGAGGCGTTCGCGTCGTTCGCGGCCGACACGTGGGGCTGGTCCCCGGACCCGGCCCGGATGGGCCTGGCCACCGACGTGAGCGTGGTGATCGTGGAGTCGCTGCGCCGCCTGGTCGCGCCCGGCGAGGGCGTGGTGATCACGCCGCCGGTGTACCCGCCGTTCTTCGAGCTGGTGCCCGAGGCGGGCGGCCGGGTGGTCGAGGTGCCGCTGGTCGACGACGGCCGCACCCACCGGCTCGACCTCGACGGGATCGACGCGGCGCTCGCCGCCGGCGCGAAGGGCGTGCTGCTGTGCCACCCGCACAACCCGCTGGGGCTGGTGCACCCGCGCGAGGACCTGGTCGCGCTGTCGCGGGTGGTCGCCCGGCACGGCGGCTTCGTGGTGAGCGACGAGATCCACGCCCCGCTGACCTACGCCGCCGGGTCGTTCACCCCGTACCTCACCGTCTCGGACGAGGCGCGCGAGCACGGCCTCGCGGCGGAGTCGGGCAGCAAGGCGTTCAACCTCGCGGGCCTGAAGTGCGCGCTGCTCGTCGCGGAGGGCGACCGGATGACCGCCCTGATCCGCTCGCTGCCCGACGAGGTCGCCGCGCGCGCCGGGCTGCTGGGGGTGCTCGCGACGCGCGAGGGGTTCACGCACGGCCGGGGCTGGCTGCGGGACACGGTGGCGGCGATCGAGCGGAACGCGGACCTGCTGGCCACGCTGCTCGCGGAGCGGCTGCCCGCGGTGACGTACCGGCGCCCCGCGGCGAGCTACCTCGCGTGGCTGGACCTGTCGGCGCTCGGCTGGGGCGACGACCCGGCGGAGCGCGTGCTCTCCGACGCGCGGGTGGCGCTGGTGAGCGGCCCGGCGTTCGGCCGGCAGGGCGCGGGCTTCGCCCGGCTGAACCTCGCGTGCTCCCCCGAGGTGCTCACCGAGGCCGTGGACCGGATCGCGCGCGCCGTGCAGGCCGCCGGGGATGGCAGGCTGGGCGGGTGACCCCCGCCGCGCCGCCCCGCAAGATCGTGTTCCTCGACGTCGACGGCACCTACGCCGACCGGGGCGTCGTCCCCCCGGGCCACGCCGCCGCCGTGCGCGCGGCCCGCGCCGCCGGGCACCGGGTGCTGCTGTGCACCGGCCGGCCGCGGGCGATGCTGCCCGAGCGGATCCTCGCGGCCGGGTTCGACGGCGTCGTGGCCTCGGCCGGCGGCTACGTCGAGCTGGACGGCGAGGTGCTGGTCGACCAGCGGTTCCCCGCGGACCTCGCCGCCCGGGTCGTCGCCGTGCTCGACGAGGTGGGCGCGGCCTACGTGCTGGAGGCGCCCGAGGCGCTGTACGGGCGGCCGGGCGTCGACGAGCGGCTGACCACGCTGCTGCGCGGCCACCTGCGGCGCACCGACGACGACGAGGCGGCCGACGCGGCGGACGGCCCCGCCGAGGACCGGCCGCTCGACATCCTCGCCCAGCTGCACATGACCGACGACCTCGCGGCGCACACCTTCGGCAAGGTCTCGTACTTCGACGCCCGCCTGCCGTGGTGGGAGGTCGCTCAGCAGCTCGGCGACGACACGGGCATCCTGCCGAGCTCGGTCGCCGCGCTCGGCGACAAGGCCGGCGAGATCTTCCTGCGCGGCGTGCACAAGGCGCACGGCATCACCGCCGTCACCGAGCGCCTGGGCCTGCTGCGCGAGGACGTCATCGCGTTCGGCGACGGGCTGAACGACGTCGAGATGCTGGCGCACGCGGGGACCGGCGTCGCGATCGACGGCGCCGACCCCCGCGTGCTGGAGGTCGCGGACCGGGTGGCCGCCGGGCCCGAGCACGAGGGCCTGGTCGCGGCCTTCGCGGAGCTCGGCCTGACGGAGTAGCCCCGCCGCGGCGGCTCAGTCCAGCACGGTCACCGTCGAGCCGGGGCTGAGCCGGTCGCCGACCCGGCGGCCGACCGCCTCGGCGGCCTGCGCGTCGGGGGCCTCGACGTGCAGCACGAACTGCACCGCACCGTCGTCCTGCCGGGTCGCCTCCTCCACCGTGACGCCGTCCTCGCCGGCGAGGGCGTCGTCGATCGGGCGCACCTCCCCCGCCTCGGCGGTGGGCAGCGCGGTGCCGGACACGCGGAACGTGGTCATCTGGTCCTCCTCGGGCCGTGGTCGGTACCCACCCACCCTCACCCGCCCCCGCCGCCCGCGCGCGCTGGGCGCCCCCCGCGAGGGCGCACGCGCCGCGACGACGGCGCGGGAGCTCTCGTGCGCCCTCGTGGTGTCTCGGGCGCGGTGGGTGGGGTGGGCGCGGCGCGGGTCTGCGACGATCCTCCTCAGAGGCGGCACCGACGGAGGGGACCCGCATGACCGAGACGCCGGCCGCCGCGCCGAGCCGCGCGGACACCGCGTCCCCCGCGGACGCGGTCCCCGCGCGGGCCGGGTGGCGCCGGCTGCGCCCGCGGCCGCCGCACCCCGTCGGCGTGGCCGTCGGCACCCTGTTCGCGTGCCTGGCCATGACGCCGTCGCTGCTGCCCCGCGACTGGCTGTTCCAGGCCCTGGTCTCCGGCATCTCCGCGGCGCTGGGCTACGGCGTGGGCGTCTTCCTCGCGTGGGCGCTGCGGCACGTGCCCGCGTGGCGGCGGCTGCTCGCGCGCGCCGCGGACCGGGTGCCGGCGGCGTGGCGCGCGCGGGTCCGGCCCCTCGGCGGGGCCCTGCTCGCGTCGGCGGCGGTCCTGGCGCTGGCGCTGATGCTGGTGGCCGGGTCGCGCTGGCAGCGGGAGATGACGTCCGCGCTCGGCATGCCGTCGCCGTCCACCGGCGACTGGCTGCGCGCCGGGCCGCTGCTGGTGGTGATCGCCGCCGGGTTCGTGCTCGCCGGGCGGGGGCTGTGGTGGCTGGGCCGCCGGATCGACCTGCTGCTGCAGCGGCGGCTGCGGTTCCCGCGCCACCTGGCCGGGGGCGTGGCCGCGGCGCTGGTCGGGGTGCTCGTGCTGGTGCTGGTGAACGACGTGCTGCTGGCGCGGGCGCTGCGGGCGGCGGACGCCGCGTTCGCCGTGGCGAACACGCGCGACCACGCCGGGGTCAGCCGGCCCGAGGCGCTGGAGCGGTCGGGGTCGCCGGAGTCGTTCGTGCCGTGGGACAGCCTGGGCCGGGAGGGCCGGCGGTTCGTCGCCGAGGGGCCGTCGGCCGAGGACCTCGCCGCCGCGGCGCCGGACGTCGAGCCGGTCGAGCCGATCCGGGTGTACGTCGGGCTGGACTCCGCGGAGACCGCCGAGGAGCGGGCCGCGCTCGCCGCGGACGAGCTCGCCCGCACCGGCGCGTTCGACCGCGAGGTGCTGCTGCTGGTGACCACGACCGGCAGCGGCTGGGTGAACGGCTCCGCGGTCGAGGCGCTCGAGCTGATGCACGGCGGTGACACGGCGGCGGTCGCGACGCAGTACTCGTACCTGCCGAGCTGGTTGTCGTTCCTGGTGGACCGGTCCCGCGCGGCCGACGAGGCGCAGGCCCTGGCCGCGGCCGTCGAGGAGCGGATCGCCGCGCGGCCCGCGGACGACCGCCCGCTGCTGCTCGCCTACGGCGAGAGCCTCGGCTCGTACGGGTCCGAGACCGCCTACCCGTCGCTCGCGGCGATCCGGGAGCGGACCGACGGCGTGCTGTGGGTGGGCCCGCCGAACTCCAACCCGGTGTGGCACGCGCTGGTCGAGCGCCGCGACCCCGGCACGCCCGCCACCGCGCCGGTGTACGCGAGCGGGCTGCTGGTGCGGTTCGCCGGCGACCCGGCGCAGATCGCCACGCCGCCGACCGCGTGGGAGGAGCCGCGGGTGCTGTACCTGCAGCACGCCAGCGACCCCATCGTGTGGTGGGGGCCGGACCTGCTGCTGTCCGAGCCGGACTGGCTGCGCGAGGGGGCGACCGGCGAGGGCGGGATGACGCTCACCTGGTACCCGCTCGTGACCTTCTGGCAGCTGACGTTCGACCTGGTCAACTCGAAGTCGGTGCCGGACGGGCACGGGCACAACTACGACGCCCTGACGCTGGACGGCTGGGTGGCGGTCGCGGCGCCCGACGGGTGGACGGACGCCGACACCGAGCGGGTCCGCGCGGTGCTCGCGGACTGAGCCGCCGGCCCCCGGGCCCGCCCGACCGGGGCAGACTGGGCGGCGCCCGACCCCACCCCACCAGGAGGCCTCCGCGTGTCCCCCACGTACTCGCACGTCGTGATCGGCGCCGGCGCGGTCGGGGCCGCGGCCGCGTACTGGCTCAGCCGCCGCCCGGGGACGCGGGTGCTGGTCCTGGAGCAGCACGAGGTGGGTTCCCCGCTGGGCTCCTCGGCGGACCACTCGCGGATCATCCGGCGCTCGTACCACCGCCCGGAGTACGCGCGCCTCACGGACGCCATGTTCGCCGCGTGGGAGCACGTCGAGCGCACCTCCGGCCTGCGGGTCTACACGCGCACCGGCGGGCTGGACCTCGCTCCCCCGGAGCACGGCGGCGACGCGCGGCTCGAGGTGTTCCGCGGGGCGCTGTCCGCGGCGGGGCACCCGTACGAGGACCTGACGACCGCGGAGCTGCGCGCGCGGTACCCGCAGTGGCGGGTGCCGGACGGCACCACGGCGCTGTTCCAGGCGGACGGCGGCATCATCGACATCCGCCGCTCGGTGTCGGCGCACCTGGGGCCCGCGGTCGCCGCCGGCGTCGAGGTGCGGACCGGCACCCGGGTGACGGGCGTGGACGTCCGGGAGGGCGACGTCACGGTGCGCACCACCGACGGGTCCGTGACCGCCGGGGCGCTGGTGGTCGCCGCGGGCGCCTGGCTCGGCGAGCTGATGCCGGACCTCGGCCTGGACTACCGGCTGACGCTGTCGCGGGAGCAGGTCGACTACGTGACGTCCACGCACCTCGACCGGTTCACCCCCGACCGGTTCCCGATCTGGGTGTGGCACGGCGCGGACGTGATGTACGGCTTCCCCGTGCACGGGGAGGCGGCGGTGAAGATCGCCCGGGACATGCGCGGCGAGCTCCTCGACGGCCCGCAGCTCACCAGCGAGCCCGACGCCGCGGAGACCGCGCGCAACCTGCGGTTCCTCGTCGAGCACCTGCCGGACGCCGCCGGCACCCCGCTGCTGGGCCGCACCTGCGTCTACGACATGCCGCCCGACCGCGAGCTCGTGCTGGACACCGTGCCGGGGCACCCGCACGTGGCGGTGTTCAACGGCGCGGGCCACGGCGGCAAGTTCGCCGCCCTGGTGGGCAGCGTGCTGGCCGACCTGCTGACGGACGGCAGCACCCCGCACGACATCGGGCTGTTCGCCCTCACCCGCCCGGCGGTGCTGGACCCCGGCTACGCGCCGGACTTCGGCCTGCACGCCTGAGACGCGCGGGCGCGGCGGGCCGCCTCAGGCTCCGGCGCGCCCCGCCAGCCGGCCGGTGCGGCGGAGCCGGCGCTCCACGAGGATCGTCGCCAGCGGCGGCACCGCGGCGGCGAGCGCCAGCAGCGCGGTCCACGGGCTCCAGCGCAGCCGGACCGCGGCCACCAGCGTCACGGCGACGTAGGCGAGGAACGCCGCGCCGTGCAGCCGGCCGAACAGCCAGACGCCGGCCTCGGTGGTCTCCGTCACGTACTTGAGCAGCATGCCGACCAGCAGCCCCGCCCACGTGACCGCCTCGACGACGGCGAGGGCGACGAAGGCGCGGGCGGTCCGGCTCAGCGGCGCCCGGCCGTCGGCCTCGGGCCCGGCCGCGGACGGCGCGGTGGTGGTGGTCTCCACGGGGTTCCTCCGGGTCGGGTCAGGTGTCCTGGACGCCCAGGTGCACGACGAGCAGGGCGACGTCGTCGTCGGGGGCGTCGGGGAGGCTGCGCCGGAGCAGCTCGTCCGCGAGGTGGGCGGCGTCCAGCTCCCCCGGCGTCGCGGCGCGCGCCCGGGCCTCGGGCACGACCTCCTCGACCAGCGCGGCCAGCCGGTCGAGACCGGCCTGCAGGTGCTCGCCGCGCCGCTCGACCAGGCCGTCGGTGTACAGCAGCACCGTGGACCCGCGCGGTACCGTGATCAGCGAGTCCGAGCGCTCCGCGCCCGGCGCCACGCCCAGCACCATCTCGGCCTGCGGCGCGCGCAGCGGCGCCACGGAGCCGTCGGGGTGCACGACCAGCGGCGGCAGGTGCCCCGCGTTGCTCCACCGGACGCGGGTCAGCCCGGCCGCGCGCTCCTCGGGGGTCTGCTCCAGGCGCGCCACGACCGCGGTCGCCATCGCGTCCACCCGCAGGGTCTCCAGCGCGGCGTCCAGCCCGCTCAGCACCTCGGCGGGCGAGCCGCCGGTGGTGGCGGCGATGCCGCGCAGCAGCGTCCGGACCTGGCTCATCGCGGCGGCGGCGTGCCGGTCGTGGCCCATCACGTCGCCGATCACCAGGATCGTCGCGCCGTCGGGCTGCAGGAACGCGTCGTACCAGTCGCCGCCGACCTGGGCGGCCTGCGCGGCCGGCACGTACCGCACCACCACGTGCAGGTCGTCCGGCTCGGCGGGCGCCGTCAGCAGCGCGCGCTGCAGGGTCTCCGCGATGCCGCGCTGGCTCTCGTAGAGCCGGGCGTTGTCGAGCGCGACGCCGGCCCGGTCGGCGACCTGGACCAGCAGCGCCAGGTCCTCCTCGCCGAGGTCCGGCTGGCTGTCGTCCAGGAACAGCGTGACGGCGCCCACCACCCGCCCGCGGGCGCGCATCGGCACCGCGTAGCCGGTGCGCGGGGCGAGCGACTCGAACACGTCGCGCGCCTCGCCCTCGAGCAGCTGGGACACCGCGGTCGTGGCGGCGGGCACGACGACGAGCTCGCCGGTGCGCAGCGCCCGGTGCAGGAACGAGGTCCGCGACAGCGACCCGAGCCGCAGCTGCGCGTACCGGGCCACCGTCGGCCGCAGCCCGGGGTCGGCGTGCCACCCCGCGATGTCGCGCAGGTGCCGCTGCTCGTCCCACAGGGTGACCAGGCACCAGGAGCCGAAGTGCCGCACCAGGTGCCGGGCGAGCCGGCCGACGGCGTACTCGGTGTCCAGCGTGGAGCTGAGGTCGTCGCTGACCGTGGCGAGCAGCGCCAGCCGGTTGCGGGTGTCCTCGGCGGCGGTGCGCGCGGCGACGCGCTGCTCCTCCGCCTTCCGGCGGGCGGAGATGTCGTGGAAGTAGACGGACAGCCCGTCCGGGCCGGGCCAGGCGCGCACCTCGTACCAGCCGTCCAGCGGCGGCGGGTAGTACGCCTCGAACGTGCGGGGCTCGCCCTCGCGCGCGGCGCCGCGGTAGTGCTCCTCGAACGCCGAGCCGACGGACAGCGGGAACAGCTCCCAGATGACGCCGCCGAGCATCTCCGCCCGCGTGCTGCCGAGCACCCGCTCGGCCTCGGCGTTCACGTACGAGAACCGCCACTCGTCGTCGAGCAGGAAGAACGCCGACGACATCGTCTCCAGCACCCGGGAGATGCGGGCGTCGGCCTCGCGCTCGACCGTGGTGTCGTAGGCGGCGCCGAGCACCCGCGCCGCCGCGCCGTCCGCGCCGGGCAGGGCCATCCCGCGCGCCTTGATCCAGTGCACCGTGCCGTCGGGCCAGACCACGCGGTACTCCGCCCGGTACTCCGCGCACGTCGCGATCGCCTCGTCCAGCGCCTCGCCGACCCGCGCCCGGTCGTCCGGGTGCACGCAGGCGGTGAACGCCTCGATGGTGCCGCCGAACTCGCCGGGCGTCAGCCCGAACAGGCTCTGCAGCAGGTCGTCCCACTCCAGCACGCCCGACTCGAGGTCCCAGTCGAACGTGCCCACGCCGCCCGCCGTCACCGCGAGCTGCCAGCGCACCCGGTCGGCCTCGTACTCCACCGCGAGGGCCGACAGCTCGAGCTCGGCGACGGCCGCGGCGGCGAGGTCGGTCAGCACCAGGACGTCGTCCGTGGACCACTGGCGGACCTGCTCGTCGTAGACGCACAGGGCGCCGACCACGAGCCCGTCCTTGCCGACCAGCGGCACGCCGAGGTAGGCGCGCACCCGGCCGTCGCTGACCGCGTCGATGTCGCGCAGGCGGCCGTCGGCGGCCGCGTCGGGCACCACCAGCGGCTCGCCGAGCCGGGCCGTGACGGTGCACACCGAGTCGTGCAGCGGGGTGCGCACACCGGTCGACCCGACGGCCGCGCCCGCGGCGGCGCCCACCGTCTGCACGTCGCTCAGCAGCGAGACCTGGGACGCCGCGGTGCCCAGCAGCCGGGACGCCAGCTGCGCCAGCCGCTCCAGCGCGGGGTTGCCGACAGAGGTCAGCAGGCGCTCGACCGCGGCGGCGCGCCCGGTCGGCGACGGCGTCGCGACGGGTGCCCCGGTGGGGTGGTCGGGCACGGTGTCTCCCTCACGTCGCGGCCGGTGGACGAAGCATAGGTGAGCGCGCACCCGCGCCCCGCACCACCGGCGCGACGCGTGCGTCACACGCCGGCGGCGACCGGCTCGGGCGGGGTGGCGGTGCCGCCGGTGCCGGCGCCGGGCTCGCCGGGGGCGACGCGCTCCCGGTCGTCGCCCATCAGCAGGCGGGCCACCACCGTGACCACCAGGATCACGCCGGCCATCACCAGGTACGCGTTCGCGAACCCGATGCCGGAGTACGCGGCGCCGAACACCGAGGCGAAGATCGCGATGCCGATCTGCTTGGCGAAGTTGAAGCCGAGCATGTACGCCGTCGCCGAGATCCGGACGTCGAACATCCGGGTGATGTACTTCATCACCGACACCAGCAGGAACGGCATCTCGACCGCCGCGAGCAGGCGCCAGGCGATCAGCAGCCACTCGTGCGTGAAGAACGCCGAGCCGAGCACGCGGACCAGCAGGATCGCCGCGAACACCATCAGGCCCTTGCGGGCGCCGATCCGGTTGACGATGAACGGCGCGGCCACCATGAACGCGGCCTCCGCGAAGATCTGCACGGCCACGACCCGGGAGAACAGCACCTCGGCGTCGCCGCTGGTGACGAAGGTGGCGAAGTAGTTCGGGAACTGCTGGTCGAACACGTCGTACAGCGCGGCGGTGCCGAACATCAGGACGACGAAGCCGACGAAGTTCCGGTCGCGCAGCAGGCCGGCGATGGTGGCGCGGGTGATCTTCGTGCCGCCGGTCGAGCCGCCGTCGGCCTCGGCGCCCGCGGGCTCCTCGCCCTTGGGCACCCGGGCCACGAACAGCAGCGTGCCGAGCACGATCGCGGACACGGAGCCGGCCCACCAGATGCTGTCCGGGTTGGCGGCCCAGATGAACCCGCCGACCAGCGCGGCGGTGCCGCCGGCCAGCGAGCCGAACAGCCGGGCGTGGCCGTACTCGTACCGGTTGGCGCGGCTGGCGCGCTCGCTGAACGCCTCGACGACGCCCACGCCGGAGTTCAGGCACAGGCTGAGGAACACGCCGCCGACGAACGCGGCCAGGTACTCGTTGACGCCGATCAGCGGCTGGAACACCAGGACGAAGAACGGCCCCATGAACGCGGCGCACAGCACCACGAAGGCGAACAGGTACTTCTTGAACCCGAGGCGGTCCTGCAGGTAGCCGTAGATCGGCTGCAGCACGAGGGCGGTGATCGCCGAGACGGTGCTGACCACGCCGATGGCGCCGGTGCCCATGCCCTCGCGGGCCAGCCACAGCGGCAGGAACGTGAAGGCGAGCTGCCAGATGGCGAAGTAGAAGAAGAACAGGCCGCCGTAGTTCCAGAAGACCCCGCGCTTGAGGGACTCCAGGGCGCTCGGGCGCTGGTCGGCGGTCGGGGTCGTGCGGCTCACTTCGGGTCTCCGGACGGGCTGAGGACCTCGGTCGAGGTCGGGGTGGGGCGGGTGTCGGGCACGGGCGTGCCCCAGACGGGGTTGCCGTCCGCGTCGAACGGGAGCACCTGGGCGCGGGCGTGCCGGTTCGGGTCCCAGAGCGGGTCGCCGACGATCTCCGTGTAGGTGCGGGCGTGGTAGACGAGCACCGGGGTGCCGTCGGGCAGCTCGGTGAACGAGTTGTGGCCCGGGCCGTACTGCCCGGCCGCGGGGTCGGAGACGAACACCGGCTCGGCGCTCTTGGTCCACGAGGCGGGGTCGAGCAGGTCGCTGCCGAGCTCGGCGGTGAGCAGGCCCATCGCGTAGTCGATGCCGGTGGCGGCGCCCGAGTACGTGAGGAACACCCGGCCGCCGCGGACCAGGACGGACGGGCCCTCGTTCACCCAGAACCCCTTGATCTCCCAGTCGTGCTCCGGCCGGGTCAGCTCGACCGCCGGGGTCGCCAGCGTCCAGGGGTTCGCCATCCGCGCGATGTACAGGTTCGAGTGCCCGCGCACGTCGAACGCCTGCTGCGCCCAGATCAGGTACTGCTGCCCGTCGATCACCGTGCTGGTGGCGTCCAGCGCGAACGACTCCCAGCCGGTGTCGACCTGGCCGCGCTCGACCCACTCCCCGGTGAACGGGTCCTCGGCGGCGTTCTCCAGCACGTAGATGCGGTGGTTGAACGTCTCCGCCGTGCCGGGCACGTCCACCGTGCCGTGGTCGTTCGGCGCCGCGGCGAAGTACACGTACCACTTCCCGTCGACGCGGTGGATCTCCGGCGCCCAGATCAGGTGGGACAGCGGGCCCTCGGCGTGCCGCTGCCAGATCGTGACCTCCTCGGCGGCCTGCAGGTCCTCCAGCCGGTCCGCCCTGCGGAGCACCACGCGGTCGTACTGCGGGTGCGAGGCCGTGAAGTAGTACCGGCCGTCGTGGCGCAGCACGCAGGGATCGGCCCGCTGCAGCACGATCGGGTTGACGCCGACGCTGTCCGTCACTGTCGTCTCCTCGTCGAGACCCCGCGGGAGGTCCGCGGGGGTGTTCATCGTTGTATGTTAACGCTCACACAGCCTAGGACCGACTGTCCAGCCGCCGGCAGGGACCCAGGTCCCCCGTGTCGCTGCTCACAGCCCGCCGCCGCCCGCGTAGCCTGTCCGGCGCACCCGCCGCACGAGCCACCCGGAGCCCCGCATGCCCGTCACCGAGGACCCCGCACCCCGCGCCGCGGGGCCCGCCCGTCCCGGACCGCGCTGGTCCCCCGGCGCCCGGGACTCCGCGATCCCGCCCCGCTGGCTGCCGCGCGCGCTGGCGATGGCGGTGGTGGCGGTGTTCGTCGGCATCCTGGTGTGGCGGGCGGCCGGGATGCTCGGCAACGTCATCACGATCCTCGTCATCTCGTGGTTCGTCGCCCTGGCGATGGAGCCGTCGATCCTCTGGCTCGGCCGGCACGGCATCAAGCGCCCGCTCGCCACCGGGATCACCATGATCGGCTCGCTCGTGGTCGGCATCGGCGTGCTGGTCATGCTCGGCGGGGTGTTCGTCAACCAGCTGATCGACCTGGTGCAGTCCATCCCCGGCTACTACGCGGACCTGCGCGGCACCCTCGGCGACCGGTTCGGGATCACGCTGCCGCGCACGGACGAGCTGCTGGACAACGCGGGCGACTACGTCGGCGACATCGCGCCCGGCGTGATCGGCGTCGGCACGTCCATCGCCGGCGGGCTGTTCACCGCCACCGCGGTGCTGCTGGTCGTCTACTACATGGCCAGCGCCGGCCCGCGGTTCCGCGCCGCCGTCTGCCGCTACCTCGCCCCGCACCGGCAGCGCGAGGTGCTGCGGCTGTGGGAGGTCTCCCAGGAGAAGGTCGCCGGGTTCATCACCTCGCGGATCGTGCTGGCGGCGTTCTCCATCGCCGCGACCTGGCTGTTCCTGATGCTGCTCGGCATCCCGTACGCGCTGCCGCTCGCGGTGTTCACCGGCCTGGTGTCGCAGTTCATCCCGACCGTCGGCACCTACATCGGCGGCGCCCTGCCGGTGCTGCTCGCCCTGACGGTGTCCCCGCTGCGGGCCCTCGCCGTGCTGGCGTTCATCATCGCGTACCAGCAGGTCGAGAACCTGTTCCTCACCCCCAAGGTGTCCGAGCGGTCGCTCGCGCTGAACCCCGCGGTCGCGTTCATGTCGGTGCTGGCGTTCGGCGCGGTGTTCGGCGCCCTCGGCGCGTTCCTCTCGCTGCCCGTGGCGGCCACGATCCAGGCCGTGCTGTCCACCTACCTGCGCCGGCACGAGCTCGTCGACTCCGCGCTGCTGCAGGACGAGGAGATCGGCCGCCGGCGCTCCGACGACGACGACCACCCGGCCGACGCCGCCGACACCGCCGACGCGGCCGGCGAGCTCCGGCCTCCGGTCGCGCCGCCCGCGGACCCCGCCTAGCGTCGGCGGGACCGGCGACGCCCGCCGGCCCACCGACCCGAGGAGGACGCGTGACCGACTCGACCGACGACTGGATCCCCGACTCCCCGGCCGACGACCCGGACGCCGTGGACGCCGAGCCCGAGCAGACCCTGGGCGGCGTCGACCGCGGGGACGACGTGGCGCAGGACCTGCAGGAGAACCTGGAGCCGGGCGCCCTCACCGAGGACCCCGAGCCCGTCGAGCCCACGGACTGAC